>JAZNDB010000213.1:0-6601 GCA_045587845.1 Faecousia sp. | reverse complement strand
GACTTGGCCGCCAACATGACCCGTCGCCCGTTGCCAGAGGTCCGATCATCAGCGGACCCCGCAGTGCGGGCAGCGGTGAATTCCTATATTTATATATTGTAGGGCGCGGGCTTGCTCCCGCCGCCTTATATTTATATAAGGTATAGGAATTACAGCTTTATCTCTATCTCAACGCCAGCGGGAAGGTCCAGGCTCATCAGAGCCTCAACGGTCTTCTGGTTGGGGTTGAGGATATCGATCAATCTCTTATGGGTTCTACGCTCGAACTGCTCACGGCTGTCCTTATACTTATGAACAGCGCGAAGGATGGTGACAACTTCCTTCTTGGTGGGCAGGGGGATGGGGCCGGACACAGCAGCGCCTTTGCGCTTAGCGGTGTCTACGATCTTTGCTGCGCTGGAATCGATGAGCTGATGGTCATAAGCCTTCAGCCGGATGCGAATCATTTCTTGATTTGCCATGGTTTTTGTTTCCTCCTTGAATTTCGTACTCAGTTTACGTGGTGCCTGGGTACGGTGAACCTTTCTGTTAACGCAACCGTGCGTATCACTTTGAGCCAAGAAAAATGGCCGACGCAAGGCCGACCGTTCTCCTGTCGCAACGATATACGCTACGCTAAACAGAAGCAGTTCAGCCGCCCGATGACCGGACATACTCCGCAGAAGTTACCGCCCTTTCGGACGCAATCTCCTGCATCATCGCAGTGCACTAGGCATAGTTTCCCTATGCGTGCCCGATTATGATATCACTAATACTGCCTCTTGTCAACAACTTTTTTAGGAAAAATTACAATTTTTTCGAAATATTTTTGGTAACTTAGCCCAGGTACTTTTTTGCGATTGCATATGCCACCGGCACCAGAAGGGACGGCAACATATTGACCGTTTTAATCTTCTTATCCCCGTTATACAGGAAATTGATACCAATGCACATCACCAGCGCATAGCCTACCATACAAATATTGTCCAGAAGTTCTCCCTTCAGCACATTGTCCAGCAAGCCTGCCAGCAGGGTCATACCCCCTTGATAGAGCAGAATGGGAAGCACAGAAAACAGCACGCCGTAGCCCAGGGAGGCTGCCAGCACCACAGAGGTTACACCGTCCAGAATGCCCTTGGTTACCAAGGTGCTGCTGTCACCCAAAAGTCCATCGTTAATGGAGCCTACAATTGCCATCGCCCCCACGCAGTAAATCATAGTGGAAGTAATGAAACCTGCGGCAAATCCCGACATCTTAAATTTGCTTTCAATCCATTTGCATCCTTTATTCAGCCGTTCCTCCAGCTTCAGCAGCTCGCCCAGGAATGTGCCCAGCGTAAGGCTCACAACCAGAAGCAGCTCCCCGGAGCTGGACACCTTGCCGTCTGTTCCCGCTTTGAGCATTACAGAAAGCACGCCGCACACGCCGATCACCAGCACTGCCACGCCTGTAGCCTTCTGGACGGAAGCCTCCATTTCCTTGCTAACCGCCTTTTTGAAAACCAATCCGATCACGCCGCCCACCAAAATCAGCAGCGCATTCACAAGTGTACCCATATCCCCTACTCCTATGTAAAAATTTGTTTTATTGTAGCACCTTTTCTCCCCCCTGTAAAGGCAAGGAGGCTCGTATATTTGAAAAATTTCCCCATAGACTTATCCTGGGAGGGATGTCTATGAGAAAAAAGGATTTATGGATTGCCTTGAGCGCAGTGTGCCTTGCGGTAATTCTTGTGACAATGCAATTTTTCGGATCGTCCGTGGAAACCGGTGCCTGGGGCTTATCTTTTCGTACAGAGGGGCAACCCCCTGTGGGGCCTGCCGACAGTCGGCAGCTATCTCAGTATGATGCTGCGTACTTAGGGGACGAAACCCAAAAGGTTCTGTACCTCACCTTCGATTCCGGCTACGAAAACGGCTGCACAGAAAAAATTCTGGACGTGCTGAAAAAGCACAACGTCCCCGCCGCCTTTTTCCTGGTGGGCAATTACATAGCAAAAAACGGAGATTTGGTGCGCCGTATGGTGGAAGAAGGGCATATTGTGGGCAATCACACTATGCACCACTTTGATATGAGTAAGCTCTCCGATAAGGAGGCTTTTGCCAAGGAATTGCAGGATTTGGAAACGCTGTTTAAAGAGACCACCGACAAGGACTTGCCCAAATACTACCGTCCGCCACAGGGCATTTACAGTCAGGAGAATCTGCAAATGGCAAAGGAGTTGGGCTATAAAACAGTTTTTTGGAGCCTTGCCTATGTGGATTGGAAGAACGATGCCCAACCCACAAAACAGGAGGCCTTTGATAAGCTTCTGCCCCGCATTCACAACGGCGCTGTGGTACTGCTGCACTCCACCTCCGCCACCAATGCGGAAATTTTAGACGAGCTGCTCACCAAATGGGAAAATGATGGCTACCGCTTTGCCGCCATCGACGAATTGTTCTCTTAAGCAAAAAGTGCGTTGCCTTATGTGAGACCACATAAGGCAACGCACTTTTCTTACATATACCGTCCTAAAATTTGCAAACTGCGTCTGTCCAGCCTTCTTACATCCGGAATCTCATAGCGGTTGTCGTTAATATCCCGAATCAGCACCCGTGTATCGGTGAGCATCTTGAGGCCGTGAATCAAAATGCGAATCTCGATTTTTGCAAGGCCTCTGTCCGTTTCCGTAAACAGGGTCAAGCTGTCAAACCGTTCTATATAGTCCGTTATCTTGGTGATTTTCGGAATGAGATAGTACTCCTCCAGACAATCGTTAATCAGCGCTTTTTGATCCTCCGGCAAGGTATTCACATCCCGAATCACTGCCTGTTCCACACCGGTATCATCCAGCAAGGTAATATATCTGTCCTGATCCGTCATAGGAAACAGTCTGCGAGGCTCCAGATTTTCAAATTTTCTGCCGTCCGGCAATTCCATATCCACCAGGGTAATGCCTTTGCGGGTAAAACGGGCAGAATCTCTATCAATATAAATACGTCCCATCAGTCAAACCTCTCTTCCTCTTTTGCCTTCTTGACTTCGTCGGACATAGTTTGAATTTGAATCAATTTATAGTACTTCCCTTTTTTCTTCAGCAGCTCCTCCGGTGTGCCCATTTCCAAAATTCTACCCCTGTCTACCACAATAATCTTATTGGCCTTCCGCAAGGTAGACAGTCGGTGGGCTACCATCAATGTTGTTCTGCCCCGAATCAACTGCTCAATGGACTCTTGAATCAAATGCTCTGTTTCCGAGTCCACCGATGCGGTTGCCTCGTCAAAGAACAGAATGTTAGGCTTGCCCAACACCGCCCGGGCAATGGAGAGCCGTTGCCGTTCACCGCCGGAGAGGCCAACACCCCGTTCGCCCAAAACCGTATCGTAGCCGTCCGGCAGACGGGAGATAAATGCGTGGGCATTGGCAATATCCGCAGCATTAATCACATCTTCTACCGTGGGATTCTTGCAGCCGTAGGCGATGTTTTGGTAAATGGTATCCCCAAACATCATCGGCTCTTGCTGGACGTAGCCAATTTCCGAGCGATAAAACTGCATATCAATATCCCGAATATTGATATCGTCCACCAGAATCTCTCCGTCGTAATGGTCATAGTAGCGCATTAAAAGGTTAATAATAGTAGACTTGCCTGCGCCTGTTGTGCCTACAATACCCACCACATCTCCCGGCTCAATTACAAAGCTCACATCTGTCAGTGTCTTTTTGGACCGTTCAAAGGAGAAGTTTACGTTTCTGAATTCAATTTTACCCTTCAATTCCTTTGGGTGCTTTCCGTCGGAGAAATCGTGCTCCGGCTCTGCATCCATAATATCCATCAGCCGTTCTGCGGCATTTAAGAACTGCTGATAAGAGTCGTTAAAGTTGGCAAAGAAATTTACCGGTCCGTAGAACATAGAAGTATAGGAGATAAAGGACACCAGCAGACCAGCAGAGATAAAGCTGGGCTGTTCAATCACCAGCCTGCCGCCTACCGCCCAAATAAGCAGGGAGCCACAAGTCATCATAAAGCCCACAATATGGGGAAACAGGGTGGTAATTCTGGATGCCCGCCTGTTGGTTTCCAGCCAGCTATCGTTTCGTTTGGCAAATTTTTCCATACTTTTGCCTTCATTGGCAAAAGCCTTCACCACACGAATGCCGGGAATTGTATCCGTCAGCACGCTGGTAACCGCAGCCCATACCCGCCAGATACGCCGGTAAAGCCGCTTCATCTTTTTGCGGAAAATGCGGGAGCTAAACGCCACAAAGGGCACAGGAATCAGCGACAAAAGGGTTAGCTGCCAGTTCATCGTAAACATAATAATCACGATACCCACCAGCATAAACATCTGCACCAGTACCTCTTGGGTAACCCGCAGCATAAAGGCTTGAATGGTGGCGCTGTCACCGCTGATACGGTTAATCATAGAGCCGGTGGAAGTGCTGTCATAAAACCGCATCGGGAGCAGTTGCGCTTTTTTATAAACATCGTTTCGCAGGTCTCTTACGATTTTGTCGCCTGTAATTTTCAGATAGTAGCCCCGTACAGAACCTACGCCGTGTTGAATCAAGTAGGTACTCAGCAACACCAGCACGCATTGCACCAGCCCCTGCTTATCACCGCCGGGCAGCACCTCGTCCACCAGCAGCTTGGTCATATACGGAGGGGCCAGAGATACGGTTGTCGTCACTGCTGACAAAATCAGGCAGAAAATAAGCATTCCCTTGTAGGGCAATATGTACTTGCCCAGCTTTTGCACCAGTTTATCTTTGGACTGGCATTTCATACAGGGAGCGCCGGGGCGAATCAGCGTTCTGCCGCACTTGGGGCAGACGGAGAATTGCTTTTCAAAGGTTACTTTAATATCCAGCAGAGCCTCTGTCATATCCCCTTGCGCTGCCATCTCCGTAATAAAGCACGCCGCCGCATCAAACAGGTTTGCCTCCTTGTAGGTAAACCGCAGGAAATTTACCTGCTCCTGGTTTTCCTTTCGGCACAGCACCAGCATTGCATTTCCGTAATACCGCTTCACAAAGCTGCGGCTGATTGCATCAACGGTTTCCTGTTTCACACCGCCGTCTATGGTATCATCAAAGCCGTAAATCTTTTTGTCTGTTACCGCCAGAAAAGAACGGGCATAACAATTTTTAACGTTCAAATCCCCCACAATCACAATCAGTAATTGCTCCTGCTCAGGGATTGTTTGTTCCAGCTTTTCCAAATCCCCTTGCTGCAACTGCTTATTGGCGATAAACCTTACATTTCGGAAGGGAGGATTCACCTCCACACTCATACCCTCTTGCAGATATTCGGGTATTGTATCCGTTTGTTTTACAATGGTTTCTTCTTTCATAACACGACCTCCGTTACTCCCACACTTCGGATTTGTATGCCCGCGCCGGTTTATGGGCAGGGTTTCAGAATAGCACCATTTTGTCTACGTAAAAATACCACAATCCCCTTCCAATTACTAGAGAAAATGTACCCAAAAAAAGGGTGATTTTTTTGGCAATAATGCAACAAAACGCCCTCATACGAGGGCGTTTTGCGTTTATGCCTTATATCTGGGCTGACAGGTGAGGTTTACACCCAGCCGTTTAAAGACTTTTTCGTCCACCGCAGAAAGGATCACCGAGGAATGGACCTCGCAGCCCCGCAATTTGCCCAACTGTTCCATAGCCAGTTCTGCCTTGGGATCGGTGGCCGCGCAAATAGACAGGGCAATCAGCACCTCATCCGTATGCAGACGGGGATTCCGGTTTCCGAAATGGTCGGTTTTTAAATGTTGAATGGGATCGATAACCTCCGGCGCAATCAAATGGAGCGCATCATCCATACCTGCCAGGGCTTTCAGCGCATTGAGAAGCAACGCTGAGGACGCGCCTAGCAAGCTGGAAGTCTTTCCTGTAACAATGGTGCCATCGGGCAATTCCATTGCCGCCGCAGGCTTGCCGGTTTCTTCTGCTCTTTGCAGAGCCGGCGCCACAACCCGACGGGCGTCCTCTGTCACCTTTGCCTTCTTCATCAGCAGTTCCAGCTTCAAAATCTGACCGTGTCCCGCCTTTCCCTGCTTCTGGTCACACAGGGCGGTATAGTAGCGGCGGACAATCTCCTGCCGGGAAGCCTCACAGCAAACCTCATCGTCTATAATACAATTGCCCACCATATTGACACCCATATCCGTAGGGGACTTATAGGGACACTCGCCCAGGATCCGCTCAAACATGGCAACCAGCACCGGGAAAGCTTCCACGTCACGGTTGTAGTTGACGGTGGTCTTGCCGTAAGCTTCCAGATGGAAGGGGTCGATCATGTTCACATCGTTGAGGTCGGCGGTGGCGGCCTCATAAGCCAGATTTACCGGGTGCTTCAGCGGCAGGTTCCAGATGGGGAAGGTCTCAAACTTGGCGTAACCCGCCTTCACGCCCCGCTTATGCTCATGGTATAGCTGGCTCATACAGGTGGCCAGTTTGGCGCTGCCGGGCCCCGGCGCGGTGGCTACCACCAATTCACGGCTGGTTTCGATAAACTCATTTTTCCCATAGCCATTCTCGCTTACGATATGGGTAATGTTGGAAGGATAGCCTTCGATGGCATAGTGGTGATACACCTTCACGCCCAGACTCTCCAGCCGGTCC
>JAZNDB010000212.1:0-4251 GCA_045587845.1 Faecousia sp. | reverse complement strand
GCAGGTATTCCAAAGGTCAGGTTTCACGACCTACGACATACCTTTGCAACGATAGCCTTGCAGAACGGTGTGGACATAAAGACCGTGTCCGGTATGCTCGGCCACTTCTCCGCCGGCTTCACTCTGGACACCTATGCTCATGTCACTACCTCCGCCCAAAAAGAAGCCGCCGAAACTATGGGGAATGTACTGGGTATGTAAGTCAAAACCTCCGGCTAGTGGTGTTTTCTTTGTACAATTAATGTCGCAGACGGTTGCTCAAGCTGTCTGCGACATAATCCTTTGGGTTGATTCTCTCTTTTCACAAGCGCCAGTTGATATTTAATTGTATCATATATCAACTTAGATAACATTCTTTCTTTGGGATATTTATTTTCATCTGCAATAAGGAAAATCATGTTAGAAGAAAACTGTTATAATAGCCGAGGAAGTTCCTGCATGGCACCTTCCTTAACAACGACTTAAGAAGTAAAAATATGCTTTTTACCGCATTTACAGTTTCTTTGAATTTCCATTTATAAAACCGCGGTTATTTGTATTTGACTATTACAACAAAAGGATCATGGTCGGAATAACGATGCTCGCAATCATCCAGCACGATCCGGTCGTTCAGAAAGCTATGTTCCACCACTTCTACCCGATCCGTATTCAAGAAAATATGGTCGATGTGCTGTTCTTCGTTGCCCACAATGATGTCTACCGGCTTATACACGCCCTGAGTGGCAAGCTGCAGCCACTGGGAATTCTGCTGGCAGTTATAGTCACCGGTGGCAAACAGCAAACTGTCGCCAACTTTTTCTTCCCAGAAGGTACGCAGTTCATTTGCCTGCGTTGTACGGTGTTGATCGCCCGCCTCTGCACTGACCTTGCCGTTCTCATCCCAGTCGATGGACCAGTGGGTATTGGTCATAAATACGGTTTCTCCGGTATATGTATCGGTAAACTTTGCCCACTGATAGTGGCGTTCCTGCAGCTCTGTAGAGGAATACCGCTGGCTGCCGGTTTCCAGCAGTTCAAAGCGGTCTGCCTTATATAAAATAATCAGGCCTGCGCTATTAGAGACACGCCCTGCGGGATATCGGGATGCCTGCTCGTCATATGCCTTTTCATTGCCGATGCAAACAGCCTTATAAATGCCATCGCGCTCGATTTTGCTCACAAAATAACCTTGCCAATCGTAGTCGTGACTGCCCGCTTCCTGAAGACCGATCAGATCCATTCCGGATTCGTTTAAATAGGTTTGTAAATGCTGCGCCCGATCACCAACAGGCAAATAGCCGTCATAGCCATCAATGCCCAAAATATTAAAGCTCATACATTTGATTTCCATATTTTTGTTCCCTTTCTTGATAATGAACAAAATGCTACCTGCTAAAAGTAAAACTACAGATACGATAGCAATGATGATAATGACCCTTTTCTTACTCATAGCATTTCCGCCACCAAACAACTGATGCCACCCATATACAAAGCGTTTTCACGGATTTGCACATTATGATTGACGATGACCTGCCCAACGCCCGAAAGGTCATAAACCTTTTCTTCTGCGGAAGGGTTCAGGGCAATCAGGAATTTCTTTCCGGCTACTGTTCTTTCATAAACGAAGGGATAGCCCTCAGCCAAAACCTTGAAATTGGACACATCAGAAAATCCCTTGTTCTGTGTACGCAGTTTTACCAAGGTTCTGATCATATTCAGCAAGGAGTTTTCGTCTTGCCGTTGTGCCTCCACAGTAGGCGCACCGGGCTTGGCATCTGTAGGCAGATAGGGATCGTCGCTTTCTGTGAAGCCGTGGTTTTTCTGACTGTTCCACTGCATCGGTGTACGAGCGCCGGTGCGGATATAGCCCCCCTCTTTCGAGGGAATACCCTTGGCAAAATCCATACCAATCTCATCGCCATAATAAACAAAGGGAACACCGGGCATTGTCAAAATAAAGGTCATAGCTACCTTCATTTCTTCCTGTGTTCGACCATAACCGATTCTGGGTAGATCGTGATTGCCGGTAATCAGGCCAATGTGGCCATCTTCTCCGATTTTCTCGTATTCGGAAAGGAAATGATCCAAGAATATGCGGATATCGCCTTTTCCAGCCTTGTCAAAATAGCTGTTTCCGATAAACTCTCTTGCAACATTTCTGCCTTCTTCGTGTCGGAACAAAGATGTGTAAGCGGGGTGATAGCTATGCAGTAAGAAGTCGCAGTCAAAGCCTGTCCAAACAGCTCTTGCAGGCTTGCCCCATTCGGAGACCAGAATAAACTCCGGATTCTTTGCCTTAACATGGGCTTTCAGTTCGTGCCAAAATTCCCGGGTCACATTTCCCTCTGTATCGCCCTTGATCAAAGTGGGAGCAAGATCCACACGGAAACCGTCTACGCCCATGTCCATCCAGAAGTACATAATCTTTTTCAGTTCTTCCTTGGTGGCAATACAGTCCGGGTGGTCAACAGGAAGCTGCCAGTCTTCCGTGGGGTTGGCATAACCGTAATTCAGAGAAGGCTGTGACCAGAAGAAATTGGGTATATAATTGCCATCTCGCTGGCTGTATCCCCGGATTCCGGGTCCAACCTCGAAAGTACCTTTTGTCCAGATGTAGCGGTTGGTATATTCGTTGATTTCATCCTTTGCCGATTCCTGAAACCAGGGATGGTCAATGGAGGTATGACCGGCTACCAAGTCATAGATGACCTTGATGCCCCGGTTATGGGCCTGACGGCAGAATTCCTGAAAATCCTCATTGGTGCCGTATCGGGGCGCAACCTTATAGTAGTCTGTGATATCATAGCCTGCATCCCGGAAGCTGCTGTCGTTCACAGGATGAAGCCAAATCACATTAAAGCCGCAGTCTTCGATATAGTCTAATTTTTGAATCAGTCCGGGCAAGTCACCGATTCCGTCTCCGTTGGAATCATAAAATGACTGGGGATAGACCTCATAGACAACCGCATTTTTAAGCCAATTTTCCATATCTATCTCCTATTCGGGTTTGGTTTCTAACTTTAAGGGATAGTCACCTAACTTATTTACCTTAAAGCCATTTGCTTTGTATTCCTCGTAATTGAAGGCTTCCAATTCATCAATAGCCAGCTTATGGAACTCATAGAAATTGTACCACCACTCATAACCGCTGCCCAATTCTGCATTTAAGTAGGCATCGGCAATATCGCAGCCCATAGCCGGTGCCACATAGAACGCACCCATTGCCAGCACATTAACACCGTTGCCGGTAATGGCACGCAGTGCCGCAGGAACGCTCTCTACAACGCCGGCGTGGACATGGGGACACTTGCTGGCAGCGATATGGATGCCCATGCCGGTGCCGCAGAAGAGCAGCGCTCTTTCGTAATTGCCCTCGGAGATCTCAGCACCCACCCGCAGGCCGACTCTGTGGAACATCAGGTCGGTATCGTTGGGATCACTGTCCTTCCGCACGCCAAGGTCAAGGATCTTCCAGCCCTTCTTGGTCAGATGCTCTACGACGACTTCCTTCAGGGGGAAACCGGCAAAGTCAGCGCCGACTACCAGATACTTGTCTTTTACAGTTTTCATACTGTGCCACCTCCTGTTTTGTTTGCAGTTTCATTTTACCATATCGCAGGTATTGCTGCAACCATATTCTGAAAAAAGTTTTTTCTTTTCCAGAAAAACTTTTAAAACCACAATTTTTCTCGTTTCGTTGCAGAAAAGCCGCCTTGGTCACCGCTTGGAGAGAGTCAAGGACGATGCTGCGCCGGCCCGGTAATTGAAATCTGAGATTCCATACAGACAGGCGCGTTGCGGAAGCAACTATTCGACAGGAATGACCACTTCACCGATTCTGACCGCAACCACTTCCTCCAATGAGGCCGGTATCCACCATGTATAGGTGACATACCATTCTCCGCTGCCCAAGCCGGTTCCATCGCCGCTGCCGGCACTGATCTCCTGACCGTTTTTGAGTACCACACAGACCTGCTGCAAACGGACATCCATAACCACATCGCCGCCCCGCCAATCATATTGGAAGCTGAGATCCGTATTCGTCAGCACCATGTTTGTCAGTAGGATCGGTGTTTCCTTGTTCCACCCCTTCTTCGAATAATCGACACCCATGACTTGGGTATCCGGGAGCTTTTTCACTTCGATCTGGCCTCTGGCCAGCAGGAGATCGAACTTCCATTCTCCCTCAGCCAGTCGCTGATATCTGTTTGCGCGAAGATCCTGCGCGAAATTACTTAGGGTGAGTGTCATAAGTCGGAGGCCAAGCGGTCT
>JAZNDB010000211.1:0-4276 GCA_045587845.1 Faecousia sp. | reverse complement strand
CATATCGAGGGCAGCCGTCTTACCCACGACCAGACTCGGTATATTTTTGAGACCAACACCATCGGTTTTGAAAACGAGTCTGTGAATGTGGACGATGTGATCGAAACATCCAACCACTTTCGCTGCATCGACATGGTGATCGATCAGGCTGGTTCTGCGCTAACAGAGAAGCTCATCAAAGAGCTGCATTTTGTGCTGAAGACCGGCACCAGCGACAGCCGCAAGGATTGGTTCAAAGTGGGTGAGTATAAGAAGCTGCCCAACGAGGTAGGTGGCAATGACACCACACTCCCCGAAAATGTTGCTGGCGAGATGCGCAAGCTGCTGGCAGACTATAATGCACTGCCTTCCAAGACCTTTGAGGACATCGTAGCCTTCCATGTGGCTTTTGAACGCATCCATCCCTTCCAAGACGGAAATGGCCGTGTAGGCCGACTGATCCTCTTTAAGGAGTGCCTAAAGCACAATATCGTGCCCTTCATCATCGAGGATAATCTGAAGCTGTTCTACTACCGTGGGCTTAAAGAATGGGATCACGAAAAGGGCTTCTTAATGGACACCTGCCTCACCGCCCAGGATCGCTTTAAAGCTTACTTGGATTATTTTAGAATCGACTACTAACAAAATAGAGGACAATTATAATGATTGAAACTTCCAGACTGATCCTGCGCCCCTTCCGGGAGGAAGATGCGGCGGATCTATATGAATATTTGAAAGAGTCGATGGTACATTGCTTTGCCAGTATGAAGGTAAATTCGCTGGAAGAGGCACAACAGGCTGTGCAGGAAAGAGCAAGAGATAAAGAGTATTATTTTGCTATTGTCCTCAAGGAAAATTGCAAGGTGATCGGTGAGATCGATGCGATGCCTGAAACACCTGCTCCGGACGAGAAAAATGCGGTGCTGGATACCTTCAGCCCTTGCTGGATGCTGCACCCGGACTACCACGGCAAAGGCTATGCCTTTGAAGCAGCCAAGGCGTTCTTTGATTATCTGTTCTATCAAATGGGCGCTCGCCGAATCTATGCCTTCACAGAGGATTACAATATTTCCAGCCAAAAGTTGTGCGAAAAGCTGGGTATGCGTCAGGAGGGACTTTTCCGGGAGTTTGTGACTTTTGTGAATGACGAAGCCGGCAATCCAATCTATGAGAATACAATGCAGTGGGCTATTCTGAAAAAGGAATGGGATGCTGAATGAACGGATTGGAATTATTTTCCATCCAATTGATATCTAAAAAACAAGTTTTTGTGTACCTGCTAGGCGGCATTATAAAAAGTTTTCCCTTATTTTTCCCCTTATTGGGGTGGTAACAGGTGGTTAACCATGGTATTTAGTGGGGTATAAATGTTCGGGAAACCCGTAGAAATGGTGCTAAATGGTTAACAAAAGTTAATAAAATGCAAAATCTATGGCAATTCAAGTCCTTGTGCCCCTGCCAGAAAAACAGCGATAGCATTTGCTATCGCTGTTTTTCTATGCAGGCACAGGACTTGGAAGGGCGGCGCGCTATTTTCGTCTGTTTTCAAGAGGTTTTTTGTGTCTGTCAGGTTGACACCGTAACGGGAAAAGGCTACAATAATAGCAATATAAAAGAGGAGAAATGTATTGTTATGAAAAAGACTTTATGGATGACGCAAACGGCAGTTCTAACAGCGCTATTGGTGTTGTTACAGACCATAACCAAAGCCGGCGGACAGTTTGTTACCGGTTCTTGTGTAAACGCAGTTTTGGCGATCGCTGTGTTGTTTTCCGGATTGTGGAGTGGTGTGACGGTTGCGGTGATTTCGCCGTTTGTTGCGTTTCTGCTGGGCATCGGCCCCCAGCTGCTGCCCATTGTTCCGGCAATTGCTGTGGGCAATACGGTTTATGTCCTGCTTCTGCACGTTTTGTCCGGCAAACAGATTTGGCGGCAGGGGAGTAGCTTGTTGTTTGCCGCTGGTGGAAAGTTTTTGACCCTATATTTGCTGGTTGTGCAGCTTTTGTGCCGCATTTTGCCTCTGGCAGAAAAACAGGTAGCAACCTTTGCTGCTATGTTCTCGTGGCCTCAGTTGGTCACAGCATTGATCGGCGGCGGTATCGCGCTGCTGATCGTTCCCATATTACGCAAAGCATTTAGGAGGTAGTAAAATGAGAGGTGTTCCTTCCCTCATTACGGATATTCGCAAGAAAGTATTCACAGAAGTGGCGCGGATGGCCTATTCGGGCCGCGGTTACGAAGGCGTGGATGAATTGCCGTACGTGATTATTCCCGGAGACCAGCCGTTACATAGAGAATCGGTGTTTCTGGAGAGGGCGATAGCCAGCGAGCGTGTCCGGCTGGCGATGGGCTTGAATATTCGTCCGATCCAAACCCGGCATTTGCTGACGGAGGGTATGGACGAAGCTGCTGTGGCGGAGCAGTATTATACGCCGCCGCTGGTCAATATTATTCCCTATGCCTGCCACGCCTGTCCGAGCAATCAATACAAAGTCAGTAATTATTGCCAAAACTGCCTTGCGGCTTCTTGCCAAAAGGTCTGCCCCAAGGATGCCATTTCCTTCCGCAACAACCGTTCCTATATTGATTTGGATAAGTGTATCCGTTGCGGAAAATGCGCCAAAGCCTGCCCCTATAACGCGATTGTGCATCTGGAACGTCCCTGTCAGGCGGCTTGCGGTATGGATGCCATTGAGTCCGATGAACACGGCAAAGCCAAAATCAATCAAGACAAATGCGTAGCTTGCGGCCAGTGTTTGGTGAGCTGCCCCTTTGGCGCTATTGTGGATAAGGGTCAGATTTTCCAGGTGATTCAGTCCATTATCAAGGGTGACAGAGTAATTGCAATCGTAGCCCCGGCATTTATTGGTCAGTTTGGCAAGCATTCCACCCCCGGCAAATTCATTGCCGCTATGAAGGAGCTGGGCTTTGCCCGTATCGTAGAGGTGGCTGTGGGCGCAGATATGTGTACGGTTGAGGAAGCGAAGGACTTTATGGAGAAAGTGCCAACGCAGCAGAACTATATGGCAACTTCGTGTTGTCCTGCGTGGCATTCTATGATCCATAAGCTGTTCCCCGGGGAAGCCGGCAAGATTTCTATGACCTTGACGCCAATGGTCTTAACCGCCCGGCTTAAGAAGAAGAAATACCCTACTTGCAAGGTAGTGTTCGTGGGACCTTGCGCAGCTAAGAAACTGGAGGCAATCCGGGAGGATATTCGCTCCGATGTGGACTTTGTGTTGACCTTTGAGGAGTTGCAAGGTATGTTCGAGGCAAAGGGAATTAACTTTGAAACCATCGAGCCTATGGATGATTTGAATGAAGGTACTGCTGCAGGCCGTGGCTTTGCGGTGTCCGGCGGTGTGGCCGGTGCAGTTGCCAATGTAATCCAAAAGATAAAGCCGGATGCCGAAGTGCTGACAGCCCGGGCAGAAGGCCTCCGGGAATGTCGGAAACTGATGACCTTGGCAAAAAACGGCAAATACGACGGCTATCTGCTGGAGGGAATGGCCTGCCCCGGTGGTTGTGTAGCAGGTGCAGGAACATTGTTGCCTGTGGAACTGGCAGCTAATGTGGTGGGCCGCTACCAAAAGGAAGCCGATACGGAAAGTCCTATGGAAAGTCCCTACCGCGATCACGCCTTAATTCTGGATTAACAGCTATAAAGGCAGGTATAATAAAACGATACGAATTACGGAGTGCAACTATGAAGAAGTATACAATCGGTATTGATTTTGGAACCCTTTCCGGCAGATGTGTTCTGGTGGATTGCAGTAATGGCCAGGAGGTTGCAGAGGCGGTTTGCCAATATGCCCACGGGGTAATGGACGATTGCCTTCCCAGTGGTAAAAAACTACCGCCCCTGTATGCCCTCCAGCACCCGAATGACTACTTGCAGGTGGTGCGTGAAACAGTGCCGTCGGTTTTGAATAAAGCCGGAATTTCTCCTGAGCAGGTAGTGGGCGTGGGCATTGATTTTACCGCCTGCACAATTCTGCCTGTGAATAAAGAGGGCGTGCCCCTTTGTATGCTGGCAGAATATGCCGATGAGCCCCATACCTATGTGAAACTGTGGAAGCACCACGCAGCGCAGGCAGAGGCGGACGCACTGAATGAACTGGCAAGCCAGCGAAATGAAGCGTGGCTAAAGGCCTACGGCGGACGGGTATCTTCTGAGTGGGCATTGCCGAAGATTTTGCAAATTCTACGGGAAGCGCCTGAAGTTTATAAGGAAACTGCCCGGTTTATGGAGGCGGCAGACTGGCTGGTGTCCAAGCTGATTGGCAAGGAAATCCAC
>JAZNDB010000210.1:0-16762 GCA_045587845.1 Faecousia sp. | reverse complement strand
CAGGCTTTGTAATTTGAACCGTCAAGGTGCTTGAGCATCGCCTTGTATGCATCGTCAAGATTATCGGAGTTACAAATTAAAGAAGCAACATTTGTGCCAAGGGAGATCGTCTTTTCTTCATATTCGCAGGACAATGGAAGTTTGCCCACAATCTCCCTACAGGCGGCAAGATCAAAGTCTGTTTCTCTGTATTCAGTTTCAAAATTGATAATAATTTTTCTTTTCCCAAGAATCGTTTTGGGCAGATTACTTTCGATTTTTGCAATATTATCAAAAGCCTCAGATTTGGATAAATAATTTTTTCGAATGTAGGCAACGCGCATTTCATCGGTTGCTCTGATAATAATGTTAAACATTTTTGACTCTCCTTGTGTTAGATTGTTTTTAATGGATTCAATTCTCCTTAACTGTGTTTGGGTTGTTTCAATCAGTGCTTGCAGTTCGGAATGTTTTGCACTCAACGCCGCTGTGATTTTCTCGCTATCATTGGTGGTCAACTGCACACGTATCTCATCCAAAGAAAAACCAAGTTCCTTCAAAGCAATAATACGATAACAATCCTCAAGCCTTGAGGCTGAATAATAACGATATCCCGTGAATTTATCAATCTCATCGGGGATGAGCACACCTTCGGCATCGTAATATCGCAATGTCTTTACCGGGATGTTGCACAGCTTGGATAATTCGCCAATCTTATACATAGCGTTTTCCTTTCATTGAGATTTTGCAGGACAGAAACAGCGCTATTTCTATCTTGCAAGCAAAGTTTATCATTACAGTTAAGGGGAGAGTCAATAGGTTTTGCAAAAATAATTTGATGAATTAATTATATCATAAAAATGTTTTTTCTCACAAAATAAAAATACATTCCTTATGCCTCTCTACCGATTTCGGTGGTAGGTATGTGCGTACTTACAGCAAGAAAAAAGCTTCCCTTTACACAAGGAAGCCCAACCGCCGCGTGGTTATCGAGTACGTCCGCTAAAAGAGAATATGTAGGGGGCGGCGTCCTCGACGCCCCGCTTATCTGCGAAAACAAAAACCGGAAGCCTTAGGCTTCCGGTTTTTTCTCTGCATTCAAGGGGTCTACCACGATATCCGGGTAGGGATTGACCACAACAGTTCTGTGGGAATGATAAATGACCATACCGGGCTTTCTGTCCGGTGTTTTCTTTACCAGCTTTACAGGCACAACATCCACAGGAATATTCTGTCCGCCGTTGGTTTCTGCATAGTAGGCGGCCAGTTGGGCGGCCTGGGTGATGGTATCGTCGGGGGGCGTTACACCGCCGCAGGCGATAATCACGTGACTTCCGTGGACCTTGGAGGCGTGCAGCCAAATATCGTCCTTCCGCGCGGCCTTAAAGGTCAGCTCATCGTTCTGCCGGTTGTTTCTGCCCACATAAATGGGGTAGCCGTCGGTGGATTCAAACCGCATAGGGGATAGCTTTACCGCTTTCATCCGCCGTTTTGCGGTATCCTGCTTGATATAGCCCCCAGCTTGCAATTCCTGCCGGATTTCCTCCAACTCCCCATCGGTATCTGCCCGATTTAGTTCGTCCAAAACGCTCTGCAGATAGGAAAGTTCCTGCTGACCGATTTCAATTTGGTATGTCAGCTCCTTTTCGGCGGTCTTCATACGGGCGTAGTCCTTATAGAACTTTGCCGCGTTCTGCTGGGGGGAGAGAATGGGAGAGAGGGCAATCTCGATTTCACCCATATTCTCGTCGTAAAAATCCTGGACAGTGACCTTGGTCTGTCCTTTTTGTATGCGGTGCAGATTGGCGGTGAGAATGTCGCCCAACTGGCGCAAACGTTCTCTGTCCAGGCTTTCCAAACGTTCTTTTTCCTGAATGGCCAGCTTTTTGGTCAGGCGCTGACAGAGGTTTTGTACCGTTTTCCGGACGGTCTGACTTTTCTGCCGCATAGCATCTTTTCGGTCACGGAGTGTGTAAAATCCGTCCAGCAATTGACCAAAGGAATCCAAACGGATACAGCCGCCATACTGCTGCACAGGACAGAAGGCAAATTGCTTAGGCGTTCCATCGGGCGCGGTATATAAATAGGGCGCAGGGCGCTGCAAATGCTCGTCAAAAAAGAGTTTCAGCTTTTCTGCCACTTGCGGAATGTTCATATTCTCAATGCGGGCATCGGTGTCACCGGCAGCAAACAAAGCAGCCTCCCGGCAAACCAGAGGGGATAGTCCGCCGAAACAATCCATCAGCCGGTCAGCCAAAATATCTGCGCCGGCATCTGTCAAGATTCCTGTAAAATCTGTAAAACCCAAGGGGTTTTTCTTTTCTATGGGGGAGGGCTGCTGATAGTACATTCCCGGCAACGCAGGGCGCTTGGCAGTTTCGTCCAAGCCAACCCGCCGCAGACAATCGATAATCCGCCCGTCAGCGCCCAATAAATACAGGTTACAGGTGCGTCCCATCAGTTCTGCCACCAGTTTTTTCTGCACCCCATCGCCCATTTCGTCAATGCAATCAAAGGTAAATTCCGCGCAGCGCTCCATAGGAATCTGCGAAATGCCGGACAACCTTGCGCCGCTTAAGTGCTTGCGCAGCAGCATACAGAACATAGGCGGCTCAGCGGGATTTTCGGGGCTGGCGGCCGTTAGGTGCAGGCGGGGCGCAGTGGGGCTCATACCAAACAGCAGTTTTTGCCGTCCTTCAGCGCATTTCAGGTGCAGAAGAACCGTATCCCGGCTGGGCTGGTGAATCTTCTCCACCCGGGCAGAGTGGGTTTTGTCTTGCATTTCGGAGAGTACTGCCGAAAGAAAAAACGCATCAAAGGCCATTTAGTCGTCCTCTTTCATCATAATTGCAAACAGTTCATTCAGCCGCTGGGTGCGACCCAGCAGATACAGCGCGCCAAAAAGTGTTTCCAGGCCGGTGGCCTTGGCATATTCAGCGCGGCTGGCGGATTTGGGCGCAGCGTGGGTGTGGGCATTTTTGCCCCGACGGAAATAGTCCAGTTCCTCTTCTGAGAGAAACGGCTTTATCTGATCGGCAAAGGCTGCCTGTGTTGGCGCTTTTACCAATGCTACGGAATCCTTGTGCAGATTTTTCACGGTGTGGTCGCCCTTGCTGCACAGATATGCCCGACACATCAGCTCATACACGCCGTCACCCACGTGGGCAAGGCCCAAATTGGAGATGGCATTGACCTGCAAAGGGGTTAAGCGCATTTCAAAATAGTTTTCCAAAACACTTCTCCTTATAGAAGAAGGGGGTGTCCTGAGACACCCCCTTATTTGTTATTTACCGGTGGAGGCAGAACGGAGGGTGACATCGTGGTAGCCGCCCTCTACGATAGAAACGGAGGATACCAAGGTCAGTTTTGCGTTCTTCTGCAGATCGGGAATGGTCAGCTCACCGCAGTTGCACATAGTGGATTTTACCTTATACAGGGAGGCTTCCACATTGTCGTGCAGGGTACCTGCGTAGGTAACGTAGGAGTCAACACCTTCCTCAAAGGTCAGCTTGGTGTTGCCACCCAGATCATAACGCTGCCAGTTACGGGCGCGGTTGGAGCCTTCACCCCAGTACTCCTTCATATAAATGCCGTTTACCAGCACCTTGGGTGTGGGAGACTCGTCGAAACGGGCAAAGTAGCGGCCCAGCATCATAAAGTCAGCGCCCATAGCCAGCGCCAAGGTCATGTGATAATCGTGGACAATACCGCCGTCGGAGCAGATGGGCACATAAATACCGGTTTCTGCAAAGTATTCGTCACGGGCAGCGGCAACCTCAATCAGCGCAGTAGCCTGTCCACGACCAATACCCTTGGTCTCGCGGGTAATGCAGATAGAGCCACCGCCGATGCCTACCTTCACAAAGTCAGCGCCAGCCTGGGCCAGGAAACGGAAACCGTCTCTGTCTACCACGTTGCCTGCGCCCACCTTTACACTGTCGCCATAGTGGTCGCGGATCCACTTGATGGTGTTTGCCTGCCAGCAGGAGTAGCCCTCGGAGGAGTCAATGCACAGCACGTCAGCGCCTGCGGCCAACAGGGCGGGAACACGCTGGGCAAAGTCCCGGGTGTTGATGCCAGCGCCTACTAAGTAACGCTTTTTATCGTCCAGCAGTTCCTGGGGATTTGCCTTGTGGGAGGCATAGTCCTTGCGGAAAACAAAGTACATCAGGTGATCGTTTTCGTCAACGATGGGAAGGCTGTTCAGCTTGTGATCCCAGATGATATCGTTGGCGGCCTTCAAGGTGGTGTCGGCAGGGGCAACAATCATCTTCTCTCTGGGAGTCATAAAGGTGGAAACCTTTTCAGTGCCGTCCATACGGCTGACACGGTAATCACGGCCGGTGACAATACCCATCAGCTTGCCGGTGGCAGTGCCGTCCTCGGTAATAGCCACGGTGGAGAAACCGTTACGCTCCTTCAGCGCCAGCACGTCGTTCAGGGTAGCATCGGGGGTTAAGTTGGAGGCGGATACCACGAAACCTGCTTTGTAGCCCTTGACCTTAGCCACCATAGCAGCCTGGGATTCAATGGACTGAGAGCCGAAAATAAAGCTCAAACCGCCCTCTTTCGCCAGCGCAATGGCCAAAGTGTCATTGGAAACGGATTGCATAATGGCAGAAACCATAGGAATATTCAAGCTGATAGCAGGCTCCTCCACACCCTTTTTGTACTTGGTCAGCGGGGTACGCAGGGAAACGTTGGCAGGAATACAATCTTCAGATGTGTAGCCGGGAATCAGCAGATACTCGCTGAAAGTGTGGCTGGGTTCGGGATAATAATGCGCCATAATAATAATACCTCCATTGTATAGATAAGCAAAAATCAGTTCAGGCCCGGGTCGGTATATTCTTTTTCCGGGTTGCCGTTGCTGTCCAGACGTTGGAAATTGCCAAGGACGGCGTCCACCCGGCTGATGGAAACGAAACAGTTGGGGAATTGGGAAATAATGGATTTCAGCTCTGCTACCTGGGTTTTATTGATAATGCAGACCAAAACATTGGTTTCCTGACCTTGATACACACCCTTTGCCGGGAGCATAGTCATAGGGTGATGCAGCCGGTCCAGAATTGCCTTGGATATATCATCCGGGTGCTGGGTGATAATCTCACACCGCACTGCCCGCTGCTGGCTTTGCACCATTTGATCCCGCAGAAACATAGCGGCATAGTTGTAAATGATGCTGAGCAGAACGGGCTCAATTTTAAAGCCGTATACAAAATAGGACGAAAGCGCCACAATCGTATTCAGCGCAAAGGCGAACCAATAGAAATTGATATGGGGATTAAATTTTTGCACAAGCAGACCGACGTATTCCATACCTGCGCCGCAGGCGCCAACCTTGTGTATCAGGAATACGCAGAAACCAACAACAAGACCGCCTACAACAGGTCCTAAAATTCTGCTGGTGCCGTTATCCGTCAGATAGGTGAAGGCGGAAAGGTCTGCTTTCTCCAACAAAATGGTGAAAACAGAAAAGACAGCAACGTAGACAAAGGTACGGACAGCCTTGGCCTTACCCACCAGGAAATACACGGCGATGGCCAGAGGCAAATTGACCAGAATATACAAATAGCCTAAGTTGAAATGGAAAAGATATTGCACCATCGTGCAGATGCCGTTCAGGCCGGAGGGAGCAAATTCGTTAGGAAAAACAAAAACGTGAAAGGCTACCGCTTGCACAAACGATGCAACGAAAATCAGAACGTAACTGAGGGTTTTTTTGATCATAAAAGCACACCTGCGAATGAGAAATATATTACTGTATATAATAGCATACTCTTTGCCCGAGGTCAAGCACCTGCCCCTATGGGAAAGGTCAATATTTTTCGTAAAATTTTACCAACTTCGTTGCATTTTTTTTGGTGATATGGTATAGTAAAAAATTAGAAAATGACTTTAAAGAAATAAGGAGAAAGTTCTATGGCAACTCAGGAAAAGATTCGTAATATTGCCATTATTGCCCACGTTGACCACGGCAAAACCACCTTGGTGGACGAGCTGTTGAAGCAGGGCGGTATTTACCGCGAAAATCAGGCCACTCAGGATCGGGTTATGGACTCCGGTGATTTGGAACGGGAGCGTGGTATCACCATTCTGGCCAAGAACACGTCCGTGCAGTATAAGGACTATAAAATCAACATTGTGGATACCCCCGGTCACGCGGATTTTGGCGGCGAGGTGGAGCGTATTCTCAAAATGGTGAACGGTGTTATCCTGCTGGTAGACGCCGCAGAAGGTCCTATGCCTCAAACCCGTTTTGTGCTGGGTAAGGCGCTGGAGCTGGGTCATAAGGTGATTGTGGCGGTGAATAAGGTAGATAAGCCCGATGCCCGTGTCCACGAGGTAATGGACGAGGTGCTGGAATTGCTGTTGGAGCTGGATGCCACCGACGAACAGTTCAATTCGCCCACCGTGTTCTGTTCCGGCAGACAGGGTATCGCATCCTACAGCCCCGACCAACTGGGCACAGATTTGGTGCCTTTGTTTGAAACCATTGTGAACTATGTGCCCGCCCCCGAGGGTGATGAAAATGCGCCCCTGCAGCTTTTGGTTTCTGCCATTGATTATAACGAATACGTGGGCAGAATCGCCGTGGGCCGTGTGGAACGGGGTACGATTAAAGTCAATCAGGAAGTGGTGATTACAGATTACCACAATGCAGACCTTAAGCAAAAGGGTAAAGTTGTTGCCCTCTATACCTATGACGGATTGGGCAAAGCGCCTGTACAGGAGGCCTCTGCCGGTGAAATTGTTGCGCTCTCCGGTATGGCGGATATCACCATTGGCAGAACACTCTGCGCCCCTGAGGCCATTGAACCGCTGCCCTTTGTAAAGATTTCCGACCCCACGATAGAAATGACCTTCGCGGTAAACGATTCTCCCTTTGCCGGCGGTGAGGGTAAGTTTGTTACTTCCCGGAATCTGCGTGACCGCTTGGATAAGGAACTGCTGAAGGACGTATCTTTGCACGTCACCGAACAGGGTACCGATGCCTTCAATGTGGCAGGCCGTGGCGAGATGCACCTGTCCATTTTGATGGAAACGATGCGCCGTGAGGGCTATGCATTCTCCGTATCCACCCCCCGTGTGCTGACAAAGGAAATTGACGGCAAGCTCTGCGAGCCTATCGAGCGAATGGTTGCGGACGTGCCGGAGGAATGTATGGGCAGCGTTATTGAAAAAATGGGCCGCCGCAAGGGCGACCTGCTGTCTATGACACCTATGGGCAACCGCTATCGGCTGGAGTTCCTGGTGCCTTCCCGTGGTCTGTTCGGTTATCGCAGTGAGTTTTTGACCGATACCCGCGGTGAGGGTATTATGTCCTCTGTTTTGGATTCCTACGCGCCTATGAAGGGTGAGGTGGAGCGCAGACTGACAGGTTCCCTGATTTCGTTTGAGTCCGGCGAGGCGGTAACCTATGGCCTGCACGCCGCCCAGGAGCGTGGCGCTCTGTTCATCGGCCCCGGCACACCGGTATATGCCGGTATGGTGGTGGGCATCTGCAGCCGTAACGAGGATATGACCGTCAACGTCTGCAAGAAAAAGCAACTGACCAATATGCGGGCCTCCGGCTCTGACGAAGCGCTCCGCCTGGTAACCCCCAGAAACTACTCTTTGGAGCAATGTCTGGAATTCCTGGCAGACGATGAACTGCTGGAATGCACACCCAAAAGCCTGCGTATCCGTAAGCGCACCCTGGATCACAGCCAGCGTATGCGGGAGCTGATGAAAAAGCGGAATGCACAGGAGTAGGCAGCATCTATCAATAGAACGCGTAGGGGGCGGCGTCCTCAACGCCCCGTGACGAAACAGCGTTGGTCATCTGGCGGGACGTCCGGAGGCCGTCCCCTACATACTGAAGCAAAGGTTGGCGAAAGATATGCGAGTCCTCACAATTCAAGACCTGTCCTGCGTAGGACGGTGCAGCCTGACGGTTGCGCAGCCGATTTTGTCTGCTATGGGAATTAGTTGCGCGGTGCTGCCCACGGCGGTGCTTAGTACCCACACAGGCTTTCCCAAACCCCATATCCGTTCCTTGACAGAGGAAATTGTGCCCATTTGCAACCATTTGCAGGAGATTGGCGCAGAATTTGACGGCATTTTGGTGGGTTATCTGTCTGACCCGCAGCAGGCTGAGGCGGTGCTGGACGTGATGAATACCTTTGCCTGCCCTGTGATTTTGGACCCTGCTATGGGGGATCAGGGAAAGCTCTATAAGGGGATTACCCGGGAGCACGTATCTGCAATGAGGGATTTGGCAACTATGGCAGAGGTGGTGCTTCCAAATGTAACGGAGGCCGCTATGCTTACAGGTGTTCCCTACCAGGAGCAGACCGATGGGCATATGCTCCGTATGATGCTGGAAAGTCTGTGCCGAAAGAAAACCCAAACGGTTATCATCACCGGCGCAGCGCCTGCGGAAAGTCAAACGGGCTTCGTGGGAATCCAGGCAGGAGAAGGAATGTTCTCTTATCACACGAAGCGGCGGGCCAAGCAGCTTCACGGCACGGGAGATATGTTCAGCGCTGTGTTTGCAGGGGGGTATCTGCTGGGTCGTGACCCGATGGAAGCTGGAGAGCTTGCGGCAAAATTTGTAGAACGGGTGCTGGATCACACACCGGAAGTCACACCCTTTGGCGGCGAATTTGAAACCCAGCTACCCTGGTTGTGGCAACAACTGTAAAAGCTTTGAAAGCATTTTTTACACATAATAAAAAATAAGGAGGGCTATGCCCTCCTTATTTTTTTCTGTTTCCGTCTTTATCGAAATAGTAAAAGCACAAAAATGCGATTGCAAGTCGCCCAATCAAAATCAAAGCGGCCTGCCAGATCAAGGACACAATGGCAGTGTTGGCAATTTGCGCAAGGTCCTTGCGAAGGAACGTCAAAACCACGATGAACATAATAATCAGCAGCAACGCGCCCAGCGCGCCGAAGATAAGTCCTGCAATTCGCTGGGAGAATTTCCAGGCCTCAATGCTTCCCATACCAAAGTATGTACGGTAACCGTATTTGAAATTGGCCTCAGGGGCGGGCTTGAACAGATACAACACGCTCAGCACCACCATCAAAATCGGGCCAATCAACACAGCCAGCACCAAAAAAGCGCGCACAAAGCCTAAAAAAACAGGCAGGCTGGGCACCAGTTTTGACAGGTCCATATCAAATAGCTTACTAATCAATTCCATTGGGGGAACTCCTTATTGCTCTTCCAGGAACATCTCGATTTCGTGAATGAAGCTGCGCACGTCCTGGAACCGACGGTATACGGAGGCAAAACGGATATAGGCAACTTCGTCCAAGGGTTTAATGCGCTCCATAACCATTTGACCGATAGCATCGGTGGTGACTTCGCGCTCCAAGGTGTTTTGGATAGATTGTTCAATTTCTGTGGTGATGCGATCCAGGTCTGCCACTTCCACCTGCCGCTTATCAAAGGCGCGGACCATAGAGTTGAGAATCTTGTTTCTGTCAAAGGCCTGACGGGAACCGTCACGCTTAACAACAATAATGGGTAGACTCTCCACGATTTCATAGGTGGTGAAGCGGCGCTGGCAGTTTAAGCACTCTCTGCGCCGACGGATGCTCTGACCGTCTTCAGAGTGACGGGAGTCCACAACCTTACTCTCTTGATCGCCACAAAATGGACATTTCATAGGAAACGCCCTCCCTTTTGGTTAATTTATGGGTGGTATACATAATACCTTATTCCTATTATACCAGCAGAATCCGACGATGTCCAGCACTTTTTGCGCTGTAGATTTTTCTTGCTATCTTTGACACTGTATAGTAATATGAAATAGTAGAAAAAGAGGGGAGTAAATCCTTATGAAAATAAAAACAAAACAGCTTTCCTATGAAAAGGTGGCGGCATTGCCCCGTCCGCCCCATCGCAAGCCCCTGAAACCGTTGTTTTTGTTGCAACTGGTGGTGCGGGTGTTGGCAATTTTTGATTTGCTCCCCACGAAATTCACCTATGCAACCCACGGTATGGAGCAAATCGGCAGGAAAGAACCCTGTTTGATTCTGATGAACCACTCCAGCTTTATCGATCTGAAGATTGCTTCTAAAATTTTCTTCCCCAAGCCTTATGGCATCGTCTGTACCTATGATGGCCTTGTGGGAAAGGGCTGGCTGATGCGATTGTTGGGCTGTATTCCTACGCAAAAATTTGTCAGTGATGTTTCGCTGATTCGGGATATGGAGTATCTGCTGAAGAAAAAACGCACCAGCGTGCTGATGTATCCGGAGGCGGGCTACTCCTTTGACGGCACAGCCACCCAGCTACCCCGCAAAATGGGTGTTTTGCTCAAAAAGTTAGGGGTGCCTGTGGTCACGGTGATTACCCAAGGCGCGTTTGCCAGAGATCCTCTGTATAACTGCCTGCAGAAGCGGAAGGTAACGGTGCGGGCAGATGTAACCTGTCTGGCAAATGCCCAGCAGGTGAAGGAACTGTCCGTTGCCCAACTGGACGAATTGCTGGATAAGGCCTTTTCTTTTGATAATTTCCGCTACCAGCAGAAAAATAAAATCGTTATCGATGAGCCCTTCCGCGCAGATGGTCTGAACCGCATTCTCTACCGCTGTCCCCACTGTCAAACAGAGGGTCAAATGCAGGGAAAGGGTGTTATGTTAACCTGTAAAAACTGCGGCGCAGAATACACTCTGGACAAATTCGGCTATCTTACCGCAGACAAGCCCGCCTTTACCCATATTCCCGACTGGTATGGCTGGCAGCGGCAGATGGTGCGTGAGGAATTGGAAAACGGCACGTATCGGCTGGAAACGGACGTAAAAATCGCTATGCTGGTGGATAACAAGGCTTTGTATATGGTGGGTGAAGGTAAGCTAATTCACAAAGAAGACGGCTTCCGCCTCACAGGCTGTGATGGCAAGCTGGATTACACCCAGGGTCCTCTGGTGAGCCATACATTAAATTCCGATTATTATTGGTATGAGATGGGCGATGTGATCGGCATTGGCAACAAGGATGCCCTCTATTACTGTTTCCCCACAGATAACACCCCCGTGGCCAAAACCCGTCTGGCAACCGAGGAACTGTATAAGCTGAAAAAACGTCGGAAAACCCCTGCAACCCTTTGATGTTTCTTGAAAAAACCGCAAAAATTGTGGTATACTATGAAAAACACAAAAGGAGGTACACACAATGGAAGTGTTACACATTACAAAAGAAACCTTTGAACAGGAAGTTTTGCTTTCTGACAAGCCTGTGCTGCTGGATTTCTGGGCAAGCTGGTGCGGACCCTGCCGGATGATCGGTCCTGTGCTGGACGAGATTGCGGCCGAGCGTGAGGATATTAAGGTCTGCAAGGTGAATGTGGACGAGGAGCCGGACCTGGCAAGCCGCTATCAGGTGGTAAGCGTTCCCACCTTGTATGTAATCAAAGACGGCGAAATCGTCAATCAATCTTTGGGCGCAAAGCCCAAGGCGCAGATTTTGGCAATGCTGTGAGCGAAACAATGGCTATGAGCAAGATGTATGATATGATTGTGGTGGGCGGTGGTCCCGGTGGCTACACCGCCGCGCTGTATGCCACAAGAGCAGGTATGTCTGTTTTGGTGCTGGAAAGGCTGGCAGCCGGCGGACAGATGGTGGAAACCCCGCAGATTGATAATTATCCTGCTTTTATGGATGGTGTTGACGGCTATACTCTGGGTCAGCAAATGTGTCAGCACGCAGAAAAGTTTGGCGCCCAGACCCGATATGAGGAAGTTGTAAAACTGACTTTGGAGGGAGCCGTGAAAACTGTGGAGACCACAGAAAACACCTATCAGAGTAAAACCGTGGTGATTGCCACCGGCGCAAAGGCGAAGCTTTTAGGTGTTCCCGGTGAGCAGGAACTGCAGGGCAGAGGCGTGCATTACTGCGCCTCCTGCGACGGAATGTTTTACAGAGGAAAGACCGTGGTGGTGGTAGGCGGTGGCAATACCGCTGCGGCAGATGCACTGCTATTAAGCCGAGTGGCAGCAAAGGTGATTGTTGTTCACCGGCGGGATACCCTGCGTGCCGCCCGGGTGTACCACAGACCCCTGATGGAAGCGCAGAATGTGGAATTTTGCTGGAATAGTCAGGTGCAGGAGATTCGCTCCGGTGAGATTGTCCTGAAAAATACCCAAACCGGTGAAATCACCACCCGTCCCTGCGACGGCGTGTTTGTGGGAATTGGCAGACAACCTGCAACGGAATTGGTAAAGGGTATGCTGGAACTGGACGGACAAAATTATATTCTTGCCGATGAGACAACACGGACCAATATTCCCGGTGTGTTTGCAGTGGGAGATGTGCGGGCAAAGGCTTTGCGGCAGATTGTTACGGCAGTAGCTGACGGCGCTGTGGCGGTGCATCACGCAGAGGAATATCTGGCTGCGCTGGCAGAGTAAGAAACAAAAAACAGGCGTGTTTACAAAACACGCCTGTTTTCAGAGAGCCCAAAAGCCACCAAGCGTCAAAATGCCAGGCAAAATTGTGTGTTTTTCAAAGCCTTCCCCCTGGGGGAAGGTGGCAAAAATCTCTGATTTTTGACGGATGAGGGGCAAGAAATCTTGCTGCGCAAGACATTTTGACTTACTGCACAACTCGCACTCTGCCGTACCACCTGTACGCCGACGAGTGCGAGTTGCTTGTCTTGCCGGCTTTAGAGACCTCTGCGCGTCTGTCAAAATAAGTTTTGACAGACGCAAAACAGGCGTGTTTACAAAACACGCCTGTTTTGTCATTTTGATGGAATATTTCTTGCATTTACTACACAAATCTATTATAATTGTATAGAATCATTTGGCGAAAATAGGATAAGGAGGGCAGATTCAATATGCAGCAGAATTATATTATTGAAATGCTCAATATCAGAAAAGAGTTCCCTGGCATTGTGGCCAACGACGACATTACCCTGCAGCTGAAAAGCGGTGAAATTCACGCGCTTTTGGGTGAGAACGGCGCGGGCAAGTCCACGCTTATGTCGGTGCTGTTTGGCCTGTATCAGCCGGAGCAGGGCATTATTAAAAAGAACGGGGAAGTTGTCACCATTAACAACCCCAACGATGCCACTGCCCTGAACATCGGTATGGTTCACCAGCACTTCAAGCTGATTGATGTGTTTACCGTTCTGGATAACATCATTTTGGGCGCTGAGGATACCAAAATGGGCTTTTTGCAGAAGCAGCAGGCCCGAAAAAAGGTAGAGGAATTATCCCAACGTTACGGTCTGAAGGTAGACCTGAATGCCAAGATAGAGGATATCACCGTTGGTATGCAGCAGCGTGTGGAAATTCTAAAAATGCTCTATCGGGATAATGAAATTCTTATTTTCGACGAGCCTACGGCAGTGCTGACACCTCAGGAGATTGACGAGCTGATGGCCACGATGAAGGGTTTTGCCGCAGAGGGAAAATCCATTCTGTTCATCACCCACAAGCTCAACGAAATTATGGCGGTTGCCGACCGTTGTACCGTTTTGCGGAAGGGCAAGTACGTTGGCACAGTGAATATTGCAGACACCACCAAACAGGAGCTTTCCAATATGATGGTGGGGCGTCCTGTGCAGCTGCAGGTGGAAAAGAATGATGCCAACCCCGGCGATGTGGTGCTGGAGGTAAAGGGCCTTACAGTTCCCTCCAAAATCCATAAGAACAATGCAGTGAAGGACGTTTCCTTCCAAGTGCGCGCCGGTGAGATTGTATGTATTGCGGGTATCGACGGTAACGGTCAGACAGAGCTGATTCACGGCTTGACAGGCTTGGAAAAAGCCAGCTCCGGCGCAATTTCTCTGTGCGGCAAGGATATCAGCCGCGGCTCTATTCGTTACCGTAGCGAGGCGGGTATGAGCCATATTCCCGAGGACCGGCATAAGCACGGTCTGGTGCTGGATTTCACTCTGGAGCAGAATATGGTACTGCAGAATTTTCAGGATTCCCGTTTCCAAAGGCTGGGCTTCATCAAAAATGATGCGGTGCGGGAATATGCGGATACCTTGATTGAACAGTATGACGTCCGTTCCGGTCAAGGTCCTGTGACCGTTGCCCGGAGTATGTCCGGCGGCAACCAGCAAAAGGCAATCATTGCCCGCGAAATGGACAGAAACAAACCCCTGATTGTGGCAGTCCAGCCCACCCGCGGCCTGGACGTAGGCGCCATTGAGCATATCCACAAGGAATTGGTAGCCCAGCGGGATGCCGGTAAGGCAGTGCTGCTGGTGAGCTTGGAGTTGGACGAAGTTATGAATCTGTCCGACCGGATTTTAGTAATGTACGAGGGTGAAATTGTGGGGCAGTTGAACCCCAAAACCACCACTGTGCAAGAATTGGGTCTGTATATGGCCGGCGCAAAGAGAGAGGAGGGAGGTAGTCTGTGAAAAAGTTCAGAACACTGCTGGACAATGACAGCAGCAGAAAGGTGTTTGCCTCCTTGCTGTCCATCGTCATCGGTCTTGGGGTAGGCGCATTGGTGGCTGCCATCGTGGGCCTGACGAAGGATAACATCAGTATGAAGGGCATATGGGACGGCGTCCGGATTATCTTCTTCGGTCTGTTCTCCACCGGGCGCGATGCAACCGGTGGCCTTACCTGGGGCTTTAATGCTTCCTCCTGGGGCAATATGCTTTTCCGCGCCACACCGCTGATTATGACGGGCCTTTCTGTGGCGGTGGCCTTCAAAACCGGCCTGTTTAATATCGGCGCTCCCGGACAGTATTTGATGGGTACCGTGACAACCCTGTTTATTGCGCTGAAGATTCCCTCCGATACCGTATCTCCGGCGCTCATTTGGCTGCTGGCGCTCTTGGGCGGTATGGCAGCCGGCGCCCTGTGGGGCGCAATTCCCGGCCTGTTAAAGGCGTTTCTCAACATCAATGAAGTGCTGGCCTGCATTATGACCAACTGGATTGCCGCCAATACGGTCACGTGGCTGTTTGATATCAGTGATTTAAAGAATGTAGCGGAAGGCACTAAGACCGGCTATATCTATAAAACCACCTTTAACAATGTGGCAACCTCCAAAATGGGGCTGGATAAGCTGTTTCCCGACTCTCAGGTCAACGGCGGTATCCTGGTTGCTGTTTTGGTTGCGGTTGTGGTCTACGTGATTATGAACAAAACCACCCTTGGCTACCAGCTGAAGGCTTGCGGCGCAAACCGCCACGCAGCCCGCTATGCCGGTATCAAGGATAAGCGGAATATTGTGCTGAGTATGGCCATTGCCGGAGCGCTCTCCGGTGGTGGCGCAGCGCTGTATTGGCTTTCCGGCAACACGGAGTTCTACTGGATCACCTATCAGGCGCTTCCTGCCATTGGCTTTAATGGTATTCCTGTTGCGCTGCTTGCCCTCAATCACCCCATTGCCGTGGTATTCTCCGGTATCTTTATGGCAATGCTGAATATTGTAGGCCAGCAGTTGACTACGCTTACTGCCTATAACGAATACATTACAGACGTGGTGATTGCGGTAATCGTATACCTGAGCGCCTTCAGCCTGGTGATTCAAATGTGGCTGGGCAGAAGAAAATGGGGAAAGGAGGGCAAAGCAAAATGACATTTGTAGTTCAACAGACCCTCCTGTTTGCAATTCCTCTGATGATTGTGGCGCTGGCAGGTGTCTTTGCCGAGCGCAGCGGTATTATCAATCTGGCGCTGGAAGGCATTATGATTATGGGCGCCTTTGTGGGCGTATACTTTGTGCGGTTGATGCAGGATTTTACTGTATTTACAGATGCAGCGCGTATGGGTAACTACTGGACCTTACAGGGCTTGGAATTGCTGGCAATGCTGGTAGCAGCGCTGTTTGGCGCAATTTTCTCCCTGCTTTTGTCCTTCTCCGCCATCAATCTGAAAGCAGACCAAACCATTGGCGGTACGGCGCTGAACTTGCTTGCACCTGCGCTGGTGCTGTTCCTGGTGCGAATCCTGGCTAACCAAAACACATTGCAAATGGCGCAGGGTGACGCTGCCTCCTGGTTTATGATTAAAAAATCCACCTTTGGTGTGGATAAGAGTGTGCAGTGGGGCTTTTTGGGTGAAACCTTCCTGAACAAAGTTTACCTTGCTACCTATATCTGTATTTTGGTATTTATTGTACTGTCGGTGATTCTGTATTTCACCAAGTTCGGACTGCGTCTGCGGGCTTGCGGTGAGAATCCCCAAGCGGCAGACTCTTTGGGTATCAACGTTTACAAAATGCGCTATGCCGGCACAACCATTTCCGGCGCGCTGGCAGGTATGGGCGGTTTTGTGTATGCCCTCACCGCAACCAACTGCACTGCCAACGGCGATGTGGCAGGCTTCGGCTTTTTGGCATTGGCAGTTATGATTTTCGGCAACTGGAAGCCCTTAAATATTGCGCTGGGCGCGTTGCTGTTTGGCCTGTTTAAGTGTATTGCCGCCGGCTACGGCAGTATCGATATCAATGGCGACGGCAAGTTCCTTTTGGCGGAAATCGGTATCAGCTCTCACCTGTACCGGATGCTGCCGTACCTGATTACGCTGGTGGTGCTGTCCTTCACATCGAAAAAATCCCGCGCCCCCAAGGCTGAGGGTATTCCCTACGATAAGGGTAGTCGTTAATAAGATTACTACAGGATACGCAAACAGCGTATCCTGTAGTTTTTTGAATAATCTATGAACTTTTTCTTGCATTTTGTCGGGAAAAGAGATATACTCAAAAGGAGGGAACGGGTACGGGAAAACCAGGTTTTCCGCGTTCCGATTTCCAAAAAAATTTTTTTGGAGGAAATACTATGAATTTGATTTATGGCATCAAAGACAAACCCAA
>JAZNDB010000209.1:0-5499 GCA_045587845.1 Faecousia sp. | reverse complement strand
GGCTAAATTCCAGAAGCTCGCCGCAGTTGGGGCATTCCATAGAGCCTTCTTCCAAGGTGTCCTCGTCGAAGTTGATGATCTCACCGCAGGGGCACTTCACTTCGTAGATGATAGAATCCTCATCGCCGAAGTCAAAACCTTCCTCATACTCCTCATACTCCTCATCCTCGTCGTCCCAGTCTTCGAAGTCATCGTCATCGTACTCCTCATCCTCTTCATCCAGAATGAAGTCTTCGATAGCGTCCAGATCTTCTTCGATCTCGTCCAGCTCGTCGGAGATGGCGATGGTGGTATCTTCCACATCGGTCAGCTTCTTGGTTACATCACCCAGCAGCTCCACGATGGCGGAGATCATCTTGCCTTCTGCCTTCTCGGTGTCCAGATTCAGGCCGTCCATGTAACCCTTCAGGTATGCTGCTTTTTCAGAAATAGTCATACTATTCTCCTTATTTTGCACGGCCCAGATACTCACCGGTGGTGGTGTCGATCTGGATTCTCTCACCCTCGTTGATGAACAGAGGCACCTTAACCTCAGCACCGGTCTCAACAGTAGCGGGCTTCAAGGTGTTGGTAGCAGTGTTGCCGGCAAAACCGGGCTCGGTAGCAGTAACAATCAGGTCAGCAAAGTTGGGAACTTCAACGCCGAAAACGTTACCCTTGTAGCTCATAATGGTGCAAACGTCATTTTCCTTCACAAAGCTGAAGGAATCGTCCAAAGCGGACTTGTCGATGGGTACCAGCTCATAGGTCTCGCCGACCATAAAGTAGTACAGCTCGCCATCGTTGTAGGAGTACTCCATCTACTTTCTCTCAATGAAAGCAGTGGGGAACTTTGCAGAGGGGTTAAGGCTCGTTTCGGTCACGCCGCCGGTGATGACGTTTCTCATCTTGACGCGGACGAAAGCTGCACCCTTACCGGGCTTAACGTGCTGGAATTCGATAACCTGCATAACCTTGCCATCCAACTCAAAGGTTACGCCATTTCTGATATCGCCTGCAGAAATCATTTGTATATCCTCCTAAGTGTATGCCCCAGTGGGGCTATTTTAAATATGTTAGCTGATATATTTTAACCGAATTTTGCCTGTTTTGCAAGAGGAAAACAGAAAATTCTTAGACAATTATCAAGTTTTTCGGGCTGTGCGTGATATTTTCGCAGCCGTTGGCGGTAAAAATCACCACATCTTCGATTCTGACACCGAATTTACCCGGCAAATAGATGCCCGGCTCCGCAGACGCAACCGCGCCAATAGGCATAGGATTATCGTTGCCGGGGTTAGGACTGGGGCTCTCGTGGACCTCCAAGCCAAGGCTATGGCCGTAGCCGTGTCCAAAGTAATCGCCGTAGCCGGCGCTCTCAATCACCTTACGGGCAGCCGCATCAATATCCTTGCCCTTTACACCGGCTTTGGTGGCTGCCAGACCTGCCAACTGGGCCTGCAAAACAGTGTTATACACCTTCTCCATTTCCTCGGTAGCATAACCTACCGCCACAGTACGGGTCATATCAGAGCAATAGCCGTTATACAGCACGCCGAAGTCCATAGTGACAAAATCGCCCTCTTGAATCACCCTGTCGGTTGCTACGCCGTGGGGCAGGCTGGTGTTAGGACCGGACACCACAATGGGGTCAAAGGACAGACCTTCCCCGCCGTTTTTATACAGGCAGTAAATCAGCTCTGCCTGCAGTTCCTTTTCTGTCATACCGGGCTTGATACGGGTACACATCTCGGAAAAGGCTTTATCTGTGATTTCCTGGGCTTTGCGCATATTCTCCAGCTCCCATTCCTCTTTCACAGCGCGGAAGCCACTGATCTGGGCGTGCATAGGAACGAATTTATCCACATTCAGCTTAGCCTTATAGGTCTCCAGCTCTCCTGCGGTGATATAGCTTTCCTCATAGCCAAGGGCAGTGATACCAAAGTCGGCAATGGCTTCGTTCAGCAACAAGGTAAAGGGATGCGCCCGATCGGTCATAATAACCTCAAAGCCTTTGATGCCGTTCTGGGCGGCTTCGATGTAGCGGCTGTCAGTAAAATAGCGACAACCCTTGGCGCTGACAACGGCCACAGCTTCAGCAATATCGTATTCTGCGCCGTAATGGCGGCTGTAACGGCTGGTGAGCAACAGACCATTCACCTCATCATTGAGTAGTGACAAATATTTTTCAAGATTTTTCATTTCATATTCTCCTTTTCCGCGCTATAAAAATCCACGGCAATTCCAGCACGTGACGGGCTTTCAACCAGAAATTGTGGTTGTCAATGGCTTTTATCAAAATGGATTGTATTTTCGCATTGTTTGCACCAAGTACATCTGTATAGATTTGGTCTCCCACTAATGCGCAGACGTTGGCAGGCAGATGATAACGGGCAAGGCAGGCTTTTATACCCTTAGAAAAGGGTTTTTTTGCGTGGGTGATACAGTCTATCCCATAGGTTTTGCAGAACACCTTTACCCTATCCCGTTTGCTGTTGGACACAACACATAGCTGGATCGGAGACTGTGCCATCATCTTTAACCACGCCTCCATTTGTTCAGTGGGGTTGTTCGTTGTGTAAGGCACGATGGTATTATCGAAATCCAGCATCAGTAGTTTGATACCCCTTTGCTGCAAAAGCTGCGGTGTTAAGTCCAGCACGCTTTCTGCAATCAGACCGGGTAACAGAGGAAACCGCATATCTGTAGACCTGCTTTCATAAAATACGGTAGCATTATACCACACAGGGAGGGATTTGTCTATGTTTTCCGAGGTGTTTCTTGCCCAGACCGCCAGTGAAATGAAAAAGCACCTCCCCGAAAAACTTTGCTATATGGGTTTGCATTTTTCTCCTTACAGCAATGGCATCTCAAATGTGCCGTTAAGCCTGCCGGAAGGCAGTATTATCCTGCTGGACGACAGTATGCCGCCAAGCAATCACGACCCTAAGACGGTGGTGGAGCAATTAAAAGCGCTGGTGTTGCAGTTTTCCCCCGCCGCCCTGCTTATGGACTTTCAGCGACCGGAAACAACAGAATTGGAGAATATCGCAGCCCACATTATACAAGCCCTTCCCTGCCCTGTGGGCATTACAGGAGGTTATGCAAAAAAACTGGGTTGTCCTGTATTCCTGCCACCGCCACCGGCAAACAAACCGCTACCTGCGTATCTTTCCCCTTGGAAAAAACAGAAAATATATTTGGAAATCGCGCCGGAAACCCTGGTGTTTACCGTGACGGAAACCGGTAGTATTAGTTCAAAGTCCTCCCTTGTGAGGGATTTGCCTTTGGCAGACAATCGGTTGCATTGTCACTACAATGTAGATGTGTTTTCCGACAAAGTAATTTTTACGCTATGCCGCTACAAGGAGGATTTATACGCCCTTACAGAGGAAGCAAGGACGTTGGGTGTTTTGGGTTGCATTGGGCTTTATCAGGAATTAAAAGATTTATAAAACCCCCGGAACAAATGTTCCGGGGGTTAACTGTTATTTAGAAAGCATTACTTTATCGCTGGTAAATTCACTGCCGCTGGAGGCTTCAAACAATTGCAGAAGCTGGGCAATGGTAAGATTCTTCTTCTCCTCGCCCTTTACATCAACAATCACCTGACCTTCGTGCATCATAATCAGCCGGTTGCCTACCCGAATGGCATCTGCCATATTGTGGGTAATCATAATAGTAGTCAAGTTGTTTTTGTTAACCACCTCTTCAGTGATGTCCAGCACTTTTTTCGCAGTTTTGGGGTCAAGCGCCGCTGTGTGCTCGTCCAGAAGGAGCAACTTGGGCTTTTTTAGCGTTGCCATCAACAGGGTCAATGCCTGCCGCTGACCGCCGGAAAGCAGACCCACCTTTGCGGTCATTCTGTTTTCCAGGCCTAGGTCCAGAATCTTCAGCAGTTCCTTATATTCCTTCCGCTCCTTGGCGGTAATACCTGCTCTAAGAGTTCTTTTCTGTCCTCTACGGGCAGCTAATGCCAGATTTTCTTCGATCTGCATATCTGCTGCAGTGCCGGTCATAGGATCCTGGAATACACGGCCTAAGTATTTTGCCCGCTTATATTCGGGAAGTCTGGTTACGTCCACACCGTCAATGACAATGCTGCCGCAATCCACAGGATATACGCCTGCTACCATATTCAGCATTGTGGATTTGCCGGCGCCGTTGCCGCCGATAACGGTTACGAAATCACCCTCATCCAAATGGAGGTTAATGCCGTTAAGCGCCTTCTTTTCATTGATTGTGCCGGGGTTGAAGGTTTTTTCTACACCACTGATGTTAAGCATTTACCTTACCCCCTTTGCTTCTCATATGGGACTGGGCATACTGCTTCTTCCAGTAAGGAATTGCAAGGAAAACTGCCACAATAGATGCACTTAGCAGCTTCAACAGGTTTGCATCCATACCCATTGTAATAACCGCCTGAATGACGATATAGTAAATAATTGCGCCGATGGCAACAGACAGCAAGCGCAGAGCAAAATTCTTAAAAATCTTACCCAGCAATGCTTCGCCGATAATCACAGCGGCCAAGCCGATAACAATCGCGCCCTGTCCCATTTTTACATCCGCAAATCCCTGATACTGGGCCAGGAATGCGCCAGAGAAGGCCACTAAGCCGTTAGACAGCATAATGCCCAACACCTTATTAAAATTGGTGTTGATGCCCTGTGCGCGGCTCATATTCTGATTGATGCCGGTAGAGCGAATTGCGCTGCCCATTTCCGTACCGAAGAACCAGTAGAGGATTCCAATCAGGATAGCCAGTACGATTCCCACAGTAATCAAGGGATTGTGGAGGGCAAATTCCTTAACCCAACGCAGTGAAATCAGCAATTCCGTCTGATTCACATTCACAGACTGATTTGCCTTGCCCATAATCTTCAGATTGATAGAATACAGCGCCAATTGGGTCAGAATGCCCGATAGAATAGGTGGAATGCCCATCAGGGTGTGCAGCAGGCCCGTTATCAAGCCAGTGAGTAAGCCCGCAGCAAATGCCAGCACCATAGCCAGCCACAGATTGCAGCCGTTTAAAATCAGCACCACAGCAACAGCGCCGCCGGTGGCAAAGGAGCCGTCAACTGTCAAGTCGGCAACATCCAAAATGCGGTATGTGATGTATACGCCGATTGCCATAATGCCCCAAATCAGGCCTTGCGATATAGACCCGGGAAGAGCGCCTAAAAGATTTCCTAATATTTCCATTTCTTTTTCACCTGTAACAATATAGTAAGAATCAGCCGGAGAGACGGATTCTCTCTCCGGCTGAAATTATGCGTAATTACTCTGTTTCGATTGCAGCATAGCCTTCCAGAGGCGTAATGCCCAGAGCTTCACAGTTCTGCTTGTTGTACTTGGGGGTCTGCTTGTCAGCGTACTCAATGGGCATTTCAGAAATCTTTGCTTCACCCTTCAGAATCTTAACAGCCATCTTACCGGTGGTGTAGCCCAGGTCGTAATAGCTGATACACAGAGTTGCGATACCGCAGCCGGAGCAGATGCCTTCTTCGCCGGCGA
>JAZNDB010000208.1:0-4788 GCA_045587845.1 Faecousia sp. | reverse complement strand
TTCCCACCAACGAAGAACTGATGATCGCACAGGATACTGCTGAATTGGTAAAAGCAGCCAAGTAAGAAATAAACCAAAGAGGCGGGAAATTCCCGCCTCTTTTTTAGGCCTGTCAGCCTATGGAGGAAATTATGACAAGTGTATCTGAACGCTTTTTGCGCTATGTAAGCTACCATACCACATCTGATGAGTTTTCCGAAACCTGCCCGTCCACAGACCGGCAAAAGGCGCTGGGCGCAGCGCTGGTAGAGGAAATGCTTGCTATGGGTATTGTTGATGCCCATATGGATGAAAATGGCTATGTGTACGGTACAGTACCGGGAGATCCTAAACTCCCTACCATTGGTCTCATTGCCCATATGGATACCTCACCGGATTCCAATGGCGAAAATATAAAGGCCCGTGTCGTTGCATATGATGGCGGCGATATTCTCTTGAACGAAGAGCAAGGCATTTATATGAAAGAGGCTGAATTTGAAAGCCTGAAAAATCACATTGGTAAGCATTTGATTGTCACCGATGGCACAACGCTTTTGGGCGCAGATGATAAGGCCGGCATTGCGGAAATTATGACGGCTGCAGAAATTCTGCTCACCACAAAAATGAACCATGCCACCTTAAAAATCGGTTTTACTCCCGATGAAGAGATTGGCAGAGGCGCTGATAAGTTCAACGTTAAGGCTTTTGCCGCAGACTATGCCTACACTGTGGACGGCGGCGCAGTAGGGGAGCTGGAGTATGAGAATTTCAATGCTGCCGGCGCCAAGGTGGTTTTCCACGGTCGGAATATTCATCCCGGTTCTGCTAAAAACAAAATGGTCAACTCCCAACTGATTGCTATGGAGTTTCAGAACCTGTTGCCTGCCCAGCAGCGTCCTGAGCATACGGAGGGCTATGAGGGCTTTATTCACCTGACAGATATGGCAGGCGAGGTGGAACAATCCACCCTGCGTTATATTATCCGTGACCACGATATGGATAAATTCCTGGAGAAAAAGAAAGTAATGGAGGCCGCGGCCGCCTTTATCAATGCCAAATACGGCGCGGGAACTGCTGAACTGACCATTCGGGACAGTTACTTCAATATGCGCGAAAAAATTGAGCCCTGTATGTATATCGTAGAACGGGCGATGAAAGCAATGGAATCGGTAGGAATGAAGGCAAAAACTGTCCCCATTCGTGGCGGTACAGACGGCGCAAGACTTTCTTTTGAAGGTTTGCCCTGTCCCAATTTATGTACCGGCGGCGAAAACTTCCACGGGCGGTTTGAATATATCCCCGTAGAGGATATGCAGTTGTGCACAAAGCTTTTGGTGGAGATTCTTTCAACGCAATAAATTCTTTGTAAACGGCAAAATATTGCTTGACAGAAACATACCTTATCGGTATAATATTATCGATAAAAACAATATTAAAATGCACAATGATTATGTAGAATAAGGAGCGGATGCATATGAGTAAAATTAGTGTTATCGGCGCAGGTAGCGTTGGTGCAACAGTAGCAAATGACCTGATGGTGCAGGGCGTTGCTTCTGAAATTGTCTTGATTGATATTAACACAAAAAAAGCAAAGGGTGAGGCGCTGGATATTTATCAGGGCGCGCCTTTCCACTCTCCTGCTATCGTACGCTCCGGTGACTATGAAGAGGCGGCAGGATCTGACATTGTTGTAATTACCTGCGGTGTTGCCAGAAAGCCCGGTATGAGCCGCTTGGATTTGGCGCAGACAAATGTAAATATATTGAAGGACGTTGCGAAGAGCGTAGTCCCTCATGCGCCCAATGCCATTTATGTAATTGTTTCCAATCCCGTTGACGTGCTGACCTACGTGTTCCATAAGGTTTCCGGTTTACCTGAGAATCAGATTATCGGCTCCGGCACAATTTTGGATACCAGCCGTCTGCAATCTGAGCTGGCAAGACGTTTCCACATCAGCCCCAAGAATGTCCACGCCCACGTTTACGGCGAGCACGGCGACAGTTCTTTCGTGCCTTGGTCTTTGGCAACCATTGCCAATAACCACGTGGATGTCTATAAGGAAAATTCTCCGGACAAAGACCGCATCGATTGGAACAAGGACTACGAAGAGGTTGAGACCTTTGTGAAAAAGTCCGGCGGAAAAATCATTGAGAACAAGGGCGCAACCTTCTATGCAGTTGCGATGTCCGTGTGCCATATTTGTAAATGCATTTATGTGGGCGCAGGCACTGCACTGACGGTTTCCACAATGATGAAAGGCGAGTACGGCGTAGAGGATGTCTGCTTATCTACACTGGCTCTGGTGGACCGTAAAGGTGTCCGCGGCAAAATTCTGAACAGACTGACCGATGAAGAGGTTGCAAAACTTCACGCCAGCGCAAACAAGCTGAAAGAAGTTATCGCGCAGATTGAGCTGTAATACTACAAACACAAATCGGGCGTATCGTAAGATACGCCCGATTTTTATATCTATTTATGCTTTACACATTTTGTTCTGCTTCTTCTTGTGCTTTCTCGTCGTAGGAGAGGATGGGCTTTACATCCTGCTTGCGCAGCTTTCTGACCACATAGTTCTTGGTAATCTTTGCAACCAGCGGGCAAAGCACCAAAACACCGATCAGGTTGGGAACCATCATCAGACCGTTAAAGGTATCGGAGATATCCCACGCCAAAGAGGAAGTCAGCACAGCGCCGAAGATGACGGTGCAAACGTGGATAATTCTGAAAATAATGGTGGTCTTTGCGCCAAACAGATATTCCCAAGCCTTAGAGCCGTAGTGAGACCAGCCCAGTACAGTGGTGAAGGCGAAGAGGAACATAGCGATGGCAATGAAGCGCTGACCAATATTACACCAGGAGAATACATAATTGAATGCGCCGCCTACCAATGTGGCATCTGTAAGACCCTGGGCGATTTCACCGGTTTTTACATTGAATGCGCCACCTTCCAAACCGCCGGAGGTAAGCACAACCAAAGCGGTCATAGTGCAAACAACCATCGTATCGGCGAACACTTCAAAAATGCCCCACATACCCTGCTTTACAGGTTCGCTGATGTTGGAGTTGGAGTGTACCATAACAGAAGAACCAAGGCCTGCCTCGTTGGAGAAAACACCACGCTTGAAGCCGTTGGTCAAAGCAATGATCACACCGCCGATACCGCCGCCTACAAAGGCCTCGGTCTTGAAAGCATTTACAAAAATTGCCTTGAATGCGGGCAGGATTGCCTGGTAGTTGATACCGATAATCACAAGGCTGCCAGCAACAAACAGCACCACCATAAAGGGAACGATCTTCTCTGCAACATTTGCAATTCTCTTCAAGCCGCCCAAGGTGATCAAGGCGGTCAGCGCCATAATGACAACACCGATGATAATGTTGTAAAGGGAAACACCGCTGAATACCTCAATGGAAGAAAGAGCGCTTACATCAAAGGCTGCAGCAACATTTGCCACGATTTTGTTGACCTGACCCATAGAGCCGATACCGAAAGATGCCAGCATAGTGAAAATGCAGAACAGAACAGCCAAAACCTTGCCGATCCACTTGCAACCCTTCTTTGCGCCCAGACCGTCGCGCAGGTAATACATTGCGCCACCGGACCATTCGCCGTTTTCGTTCTTGCGGCGGTAATAAATACCCAGAACGTTTTCAGAGAAGTTTGTCATCATACCGAAGAACGCGGCAACCCACATCCAGAACACAGCGCCTGCGCCACCGACGCAAATGGCGGCTGCAACACCGGCGATGTTACCGGTACCAACTGTTGCGGCCAAAGCCGTACACAGCGCCTGGAACGGAGAGATAGAGCCCTTCTCCTGACTGTGCTGAATGACATCCTTTTTAAACATACTGCCGATGGTATTCTTCCACCAGTGACCTAAATGGGAAACCTGAAATACCTTTGTGATGAGGGTGGTAATAATGCCTGTGCCGATGAGAAGGGCCAAACCGCAAATGCCCCATACAACACCATTCACACTACCGTTGATTTCTGCAATTTTGTCTAACATTTTTTCCTCCTAAAAATACATAAAAGGACCGCGCTGCACAACACGGTCCTCAAAAAGATACAAAGAAAGTAAAAATGCACTTTGTCCTTTTGCCTGAGAGATTAGCGCGCTGCGCTTTGCACCTTCGGCACTCAATTGAATGAGTTTCTCCAAAGTTCTGTCAGATTACAGTCCTCGTTCCTTTCGGAACACCTGAAAGCGTTACTCCTTCGGCGACATACGTCCTTTCCTGCAATCCTCATACAGATTCCTAATATTGAATTACCTATATTATATTACGGAACGTTTTTCAATACAAGACAGTTGTTTGCGCAAAGAAAACATTCTCTCTTCGTGATTTTTTGTATACTATGACCATAAAAGCAGACTGCACAAGCAGTCGGCTTTTGTGATTATTCTTCCCAGTTGTGCCACACGTTTTGCACATCGTCGTCATCTTCCATAGCGTCGATGAGCTTTTGCATCTGCGCAGCCTGCTCCTCACTATCCAGCTTCTGATAGTTCTGAGGAACCATTTCAATCTGTGCGGAAACGAAGGTGTACTTCTCCAGCTTGGCAACCACATCGTTGAAATCGTCGGGAGTGGTGTAGATGGTGAAGCAATCCTCCTCGGCCTCGAAATCGTCAGCGCCGGCATCCATAGCGTCCATCATAACTTCTTCTTCGTCGTAATCGCCGTCTTCGTTGTCGATAACCAGCACGCCTTTGCGGTCAAAGCTCCAGGCCACACAGCCGGAAGCGCCCAGATTGCCGCCAAACTTGTCAAAGTGGTGACGCATAGAGCCAGCGGTACGGT
>JAZNDB010000207.1:0-3196 GCA_045587845.1 Faecousia sp. | reverse complement strand
TGTCAACCGGGGGCTTTGCGTTTCGTGCAATTAAGATAGTAGGAAAAGTCAATGATTATGATATGATAGAAAATTGGAAAAAGAAATGCCTTCCTTTATGATAATTGTAGAGATGTTCTCATAATATGGGGGAACAGATTGACTTTTTGGTAAAAACGCACAAAATCCTATCAATCATAAGGAGGAAAACATTATGAAACAATGGTTTCAAAAGACGCTGGCATTCATCTTGGCAGCATCCATGGTATTTGGATTTTTCCTGATGATCCCTGGCACAACCTTGACTGCAGATGCGGCATACACCGGCAATGCCGAGGAAGATGTGACTGTCTTTGCGCAAGGTGAGGATACTTATGTGGGTCGTTTTGCAGATGTGACAAGACTGCAGGATGACACTCTGCTTTCTGCGTGCTATTGGGCGCCGGTCAGCTCCCATGCTGCAATGGCCTACGGAGATCCGTTGGGCTGCATTAAAGTGACCTATGGCAGTGCAGATGCAAAGACTTGGTCTGAGCCTGCAGAACTGATCACCCCTGAAAAATTAGGTCAGTGGGGTCTGGGTGTATGGCGTGACGATGCCGGTAATTTCTACTACAATGCAGAAGATGCCGCTGCCAACAACGCTTCCATTCAGGTAGAGCCTCGTGACCCCAATTTGGCTGTGATGCCTGACGGCACAGTGCTGCTGACCTTCTTTATGCGTGTGCCTACCGAGAGTAATTTCCTCGGTAAGACCTTGGAGGTCTATTCCAACTCTGTTTTCTCTCCTGCGGGTGCTTTTATTATGTACTCTAAGGATAATGGACAGTCCTGGAGCGAACCGACTGAAATTCAAACAGAGGTGGTCGTTGGCGGCACTGCAAAGCGCGGTGACATTGCCGTTTATTCTGACGGACAGATTTTGATTCCTATTTACGGCTTTGACAATGTGCAGAGCAATGCTTACTGTGGTTCCTGCGTGCTGGCTGAACTGAATGAAGACGGCACTTGGAATTTTATCCGCGAGACCCGTATGTGGGGTGCTACCGGAACGGATGAATCCACCTATACCTGGGAAACAGAGCATGCTATGGCGGTGACTACCCTGAACGGTCAGGAGGTTACTTATGACCTGATCCGCCGCAGCGGCAAGCTGCTGATCTCCTATGACCGCGGTGCTACCTGGGAAATCGTTGCGGAAAATATCGAAGGCGGCGACAGCTGGTTTGAAGGCGCAGCAGAAAAGCTGCAGCAGCCCGGCTTCTGCAAGCTGGACGGCAGCAACAAGCTGTTTGTGGTATGGACGCAGGCCATCGGCACATTAGGTCAGCGTAATGTTTACGGAAAGATCTACACTCCCGGTGAGGACTGGGAAAAGACTTCCGCAGTTCTTCTTTATAAAAACAATCCCGGCGGCGGCAACGATGTAGGCGAACCTACTGGCATCCAGCTGGCAAACGGTGAGCTGGTCACACTCTATTACGATGTGGCAGACCGCAAGGTTGCCGGTGTATTCAACACCGTAGACGAGTTGACTGTATTAAGAACTGAACGGGAGCTTGTTTCGGGTGCTGAGCAGTGGAAGTTCATTGATATGGACTTTGAAAACTACACTGCCGGCGATGCGGTTTTGGTGCAGGATTCTTTGTGGATGACGGTTGCCGGTTCTACCCAAAATACCGTTATGGAGGAAAACGGAAACAAGTATATCAGCACTTCTATCGGCGCCAGCTCTGCATCCAATGCTTGTTGGTGGTTTAACAACATAAGCTCGGATGCTACCTTCTCCTTTGATTTTAAAATGCCGGATACCCTTGCAAGCGGCTGGCAGCAGATTGCTTTGGCATTTGGTCAGGGTAACGGCAAGGCAAACATTATGTTTAATAACAAGCCCGGTGTCACAGAAATCGCTTTTTCTGACAGCGCCGGAACGCTTTCTCCCACCTATCAGGGCGCAGCAACTACCACCACCTCCCAAAAGTTCACCAATGTATTTGCCTCCGGCGAAAGCGCACCTTGGTATACCGTTAAGGTGATTTGGGATGATTACTGGGTCTATGTGAAGATCTGGGAAAAGGGAACGGCTGAACCCGAGGGTTATTCCTTCCGCAATCAGAATGCCAACTGGAACACCGAAAGCAAGATCTTTATGAAGGTCACCGGCGGTGCCGATGGTTCCAATGTTTTGCTGGATAATGTCACCGTTTCCAAGCGCACAAACCTGTCTATCGTAGAGATCGACAGTGATACTTTGGGTTACCGTTTTGACCGGGATGTAACCTATGAGCTGCCCGTTCCTGTTGTTACCTGGAGCAGCAGTGATCCTTCTGTGGTTACTGTTGACGCAAACGGCAATCTGACCTATGTGGGCGCAGGTAACGCAACAATTACTGCCACCTGCAACAACCTGACTGCTACCAAGGAAATCAAGATTGGCGGCTGGAATTTCATTGACCTGGATTTTGAAAACGATGCAGCCGGTGATTGGACTGTTCCCAGCACTTATGGTATGAGCTTCAACAACTACAATAAGACCGGTGCCACCAAAACCATTGTGGAAAACGGGGATAACAAGTACCTGAAGCTGGCGCATAGCTCCAGATTTGTATCTGAGCTATGGTTTAACGCAGGTCCCGGTGCCACCTTGCAGTTTGATTTCCGCATGCCTTCTACCATGGGCAGCGGCAAATGGCATCAGCTGAACATTAGCTTGGGCAACACTGCCTTTAACCCCCAGTGGCAATTTGTAAACAGTGCCGGTACTACCATCATTCGTCTGTATGACACTGCTGCAAAAAATGCAGCAAATGGTGTTTGGAAGACCGCGTCCTGGTACACTGCCAAGCTGATATGGAACGGCAGCACTGCCACCATGCAGGTGTGGGAGCAGGGCAAGCCCGAGACATTGCTCTATAACCAGACCGCTACACACAATGGCTTTACTTCTGCTGATAAGATTGGCATTAAGTATGCCAACAACGAAGTTTCTTCCGGTGTGCTGTTGGACAACATTACTCTTTCCAAGACAACAAGCTTGTCTATTGTGGATAACGGCGATTCTCTGGGTTATCAGTTTGCGCCTGATGTGACTTCGCAGACACCTGTGCCGGTTGTGGCTTGGAGCAGCAGCGACGAAAATGTAGTCAAGGTAGATGTAAACGGTAATTTGACCTATGTAGGTGCTGGTACCGCAACCATCACCGCTGCCTGCGACAAC
>JAZNDB010000206.1:0-9427 GCA_045587845.1 Faecousia sp. | reverse complement strand
GCTCCCTGCCCAAGGAGGTTATCGATGCCATTATGGCGGAGAACGGACGGGATATTGAAGCCGTGAAAGCCCGGTATGCCGATTACGAGGCGCTGCAGGAGCAGCTGACACAGGCAGAAGCGGCGGCGGCCAAGCACTGGGAGGAGAAGCTAAGCAGCCAAGTGGATACCCACAGACGGGAAATGTCTGACTTAATTTTCAGCCACAATTTGGAGAAGGCAATCCTCTCAGCCAAGGGCCGCAATGCCAAGGCCATCACCGCCCTTTTGGACATTGACGCTCTCAAGGCCAGCGAAAATCAGACGGCCGATTTGGAAGAGGCGCTGCAAAATTTGAAACAGGATTGCAGTTACCTGTTCCAGTCGGAAACCCCGCCCCCTTACGCAAGGGGCACCGGCGCAAACCAGCCGGAAGTAACAAAAAGCCCGGCAACATTGGCGGGCGCACTCTTAGAAAAATTTGAAAGGAAGTAAAAAATTATGGCAATTACATTAGCAGAAGCAAAGGTCGGCATGGCCGACAAGGTAGATCAGCAGATCGTTGATATGTTCCGTCGCAGCTCCTTGCTGCTGGACAACATGGTGTTCGACAACGTTATCTCTCCCGGTACCGGCGGCAGCACTCTGACTTACGGTTACATTCAGCTGAAGTCTCCCGCAACTGCCGCTACCCGTACCGTGGGCAGCGAATACGTTCCCGGTGAAGCAAAGAAGGAGAAGAAGACCGCCAATGCAATCATTATGGGCGGCTCTTTCCAGATGGACCGTGTCATTCAGAACACTGCAGGCGCTGCCAACGAAATGGCATTTCAGGCAGAGCAGAAAATCAAGGCTACCGCAAACTATTTCCACAATCTGGTCATCAACGGTACCGGTGAAAACGAGGGCGACGGCTACGTGACCGGCACTTTTGACGGCTTGAAAAAGCTGCTCTCCGGTACTGCAAATGAGATTACCAGCAAGGTGAGCCTGAAGACCTCCGATGAACTGGATGCCAACTACAACGCATTTCTGGACGAGATGGACAGCTTTATCAGCACCCTGGACGGCACACCCTCTATGCTGCTGATGAACAGAGCGATGCTGGTGAAGCTGCGTTCCATCGCCCGTCGCGCCGGCTATTATGAAAGATCTCAGGACGACTTCGGTCGTACCGTGGAGACCTATGCAGGCGTACCTATGGTAGATATGGGTCAGTACTATAACGGCGCTGCTATCCAGGACGTGGTGGCAACTGAGGGCGGCAAGACAGCTATTTACGCGGTATCTCTGGGTCTGGACGGCTTCCACGGCATTTCTCCTATGGGCGACGGTGTGGTGCAGTCCTACCTGCCCGATCTGAATGCCCCCGGCGCAGTCAAGACCGGTGAGGTGGAACTGGTAGCAGGTGTTGTCCTGAAGAACACCCTCAAGGCTGCCGTGCTGAAGGATATCGCCATCACCGCCGAATAATACCGGAGGCATTGCCTATGGTACAATATGAGTTTTATGTAAACCAGTATTTGGGAAGCGCCATACCGGAAAAAGCCTTTTCCGGTATGGCTGCCCGGGCAGAGCAGGTACTCAATCGCCTTCGGCAAATCTATCGGGTGGTGTCCTCCGGCAAGGAGGCTGAGTCGATGGCAATCTGCGCTATGGCGGAAAGCCTTTGGCAGCACCGGAACAGGGGATTAACCTCTGCCAATATCGGCAGTGTATCGGTGCAGTACGAAAACGACAGAAAAGCCCTGCGGCAGGAGCTGTATGAAAAGGCCTGCATCTATCTGGATATCTACCGGGGGGTGGGCTGATGTCCCAAACGCAGAAGGATTTGGAAAAACTGAAGGCCTGGCTGGCCACCTATCCTGCCTGGGAAGAACGTCCTCCGGACATACTTCCCAAGGCCCTGGATGAGATTACCCGACAATCAGATGTGCTGGGTAACACCTTGGTAGGGTATCGGTACACATTTTCTCTGTTTTGGCAAAAGTCGGGACAGGGGAATGGGGGCGCTGATGCGCAGGGACTTCTGGATTTCCAACGTTGGGTCAGCGCCCAATGCAGTGAAAGGTCAGCGCCTCAATTTGGAGACGTACCTGCCTTTGAACGGATTCGGCTGGAAAAGGGCGGTCTGACACCGCTCGCCCAAGCGGTCACATACACCGTTACACTGCTTGCAGACTTTCTGAAAGTCTATGAAGTGCGTGACGCTGACACGTAAGGCAAAAACAAAAACGGGGAGGGGTAACACCCTCCCCATATGCAAAGAAAGGATCGGGATATGAAGAATTATGCTTTGATGGCGGCGGTGAGGGGAGCGCAGTTATGAGAAAGACAACAGAACTGTTTTTGATTGACGGGCTTCCTATGCTGGCGCCGGATGAAAATATGGAAATATCTATGGAGGATGTGGAAGCTGCCGATTCCGGTCGGGACGAAAGCGGTCTGTTGCACCGGTTTATGCTGCGCCAGGGCGTGGGAAAGTGGAGCTTTTCCTATGGGCGGCTGACACAGCAGGAGTATGCCTATATGGAAAGTCTGTTCGCAGGGAAAACAACCTTTCGGTTTACATATCCGGACAGCGCCGAAAACAACCGAAAAAAGGAAATCACGGCCTATCGCAGCAAGCACGGAATCCGGTGGCAATCGGCTGTAACCTGCGGGCTCTGTGATTACAGCTTTCATATCGTAGGCTGTTAGGGGGTGGCAGTGTGCTGAAGAATCTGATTGTCCTGCCTGACGGGACAGAAATCTTTTCCGGCATAGCGGGTATGCCGGCGCTGAAGCGCGTTACCCTGACACAGCAGGTAAACACAGGCGCAGAGCTGACCTTGGGTTCGGCCTGCGCCAATAAATTGGATGCTACACTCTTTACCTATGGCAGCGATGTGCATATTACCCCCGGAATGGAGCTGGCATTGTATAAGGTTACCGAAAGCGGCAAACGTACAAAGGCAGGTCTGTTCACGGTGGAAACAACCAACCGACCCAGCGAAAATATGTACCGGGTGATAGCCTATGACCGCATTAGCTGGCTGGAAAAAGATGTAGGTGACTGGCTGAACAGCTTAAGCGGATGGCCATATTCGTTGCTGGAATTTGCCCATATGGTGTGCGCAGCCTGTAACCTGACGCTGGTGAACGGAACAATCCCAAACGGGAATTGGCAGATTCAGCAATTCTCGCTGGAGGACGTTACCGGCAGTCAGTTAATGCAATGGGTGGGACAGGCCTGCGGGCGGTTTTGCAGAGCCACGGCAGAGGGCGATATAGAGCTTGCCTGGTATACACCTAAGGAGATCACCCTGACCCCGGAGGGGGATATTCCTATCCTCGCCGATCAAAGGGCAGATTATCAAACGGCGCCCATTGACAAGGTGCAGATCAGTCTGACAGAAAATGACATAGGGGCAACCTATGGGACGGGCAGAAACGGATATCGCATCGCAGGCAATTATCTTCTGGCTACGGAGGATTTGGCGCAGCTGCAGGCGGTGGCGCAAAGACTCTATGAAATTTTGCAGGAAGTAACCTATACGCCCTGTAAGTTAAAATTGCCTGCCAACACAGAGATTCAGCCGGGAGACATTCTGTCAGTGACAGACAGAAAAGGCACAAGGATTTGTGTGTATGTGATGAAAAAAGCCCAAACAGGCCCGGTTGAAACCTTGGAATGCGTTGGTAGTGCGCATCGGGACAGCATCACTGCCAGAAACAATCTCAAGCACACAGCGCTCACCGGCAGCGTATTGGAACTGCAAATGAGCATAAAGGGAATCCGCGCGGAGAACCGACAGGCCGACGAGCGCAGCGCAGCCTTGGAAATGACAGTAGACGGTCTGCAAACCGAGGTCATTCAGCATACTGCAGACCTCACGGATATCTCCACCAGAATGACGGCGGTGGAACAGACGGCGGAGGGCTTGTCGGTACAGGTGCGAAACGTAAAAACCGATGGCGTATCGAAAATCAGCACTACTACCGGCTACATCTTTGATGAAACAGGTATGACGGTGAAAAAAAGCGGTCGGGAAATCAAAACACAGATTACCGAGGACGGTATGCAGGTATTTAAAAATAAAAAAGCGGTACTGACGGCTAACAGTGAAGGTGTGGATGCTGTGGATTTGAATGCATCTACCTATTTGACAGTAGGCGGAAAAAGCCGGTTTGAAAATTACGCAACAGACCGTACAGGCTGCTTTTGGATAGGAGAATAACAGATGGCGTTACAAACAAAAACAGTTAAAACAGGTAATTACACAGAGCAGTCCTGGTCCAATGGCTATGTGCTTTCGCTGAAGCTGACGGAAGAGAGCGTGGATTTTGCCGCCAATACATCTGTGGTGTCTTATCTGCTTACCATCAGCAATACCAACAGCAATCATTTTTCTCAAAACAATGTGAGCTGGCATATTACCATTTGCGGCCAAAATATTGCAATCAATAATTTTAACTTCAACTTGACCGCAAACTACACCACCCAGACTATTGTGTCGGGGCAGGTGACGGTGAGCCACAACGCTGACGGTACACTGGAGATGCCCTACAACGTATATATTCCCAATTTAAAATCTGCAAACCCAAACGGCCCTCCGGCGATGGCTTTGGCTGGAAGTTTTACGCTGACAACCATTCCCCGTCCATCAACGGTTTATTGCCCGGCAGGTGTAATCGGAAAGGTTGTTACCGTAGTTGTTAAAAAGATCAGTTCCGGAATCAGCCATACGGTGACCTATCAGTTTGGCGATTTGCAAGGAACGGTGGCAGAGAAGAGCCAGGAAGGCAATATTAACTGGATAATCCCCAAGTCATTCTACACGCAGATTCCCAATGCAAAGCGGGGACAGGGTATGCTTATCTGCAAGACATACAGCGGAAATACCCTTGTGGGAAGTTCCACTTGTGTATTGATTGCGGATATTGACGAAGATGACTGCTGGCCGGGGATTTCGGCGCAGATTACAGACATCAATCCAAATACAACCGTTTTGACGGGAAACAGCAGTAAATTTGTGCGGTATTACAGTACGGCAAATGTAGTTGCTACCTATTCTGTCAGGAACAGCGCAACCATTGCCAGTTACGCAATATCCAACAACGGAAAGACGTATAAAACAGATGCTTTGGAAATTCAAAATATGGAAGATGGCACCTTTGACTTTTCCCTCAAGGACAGCAGAGGCTTTACAAGAAATCTTTCCGTGTCAAGGATTGTTGTACCCTATGTGAAGCTGACGTGCAATGTGGCAAACACCAGGCCGGATGTGGATGGTAATATGACGCTTTCTGTGTACGGCAATTTCTTTGCAAACACCTTTGGCGCGGTTTCCAACACGCTGACGGTGCAGTATCGGTATAAGCGCAGTGGCAGCTCTTGGCAGGATTGGCAAACCTTGGAGCATAGCATCACCGAAAACACTTATACCGGGGAAACATATCTGACAGGCTTGGATTATCGGAAGAGTTATTCCTTCCAGGCAAGGGCTATTGATAAATTGGCGACGGTAAATTCCGCAACATACACTGCAAGAGCAACGCCGGTTTTCGACTGGGGAGAAGAGGATTTTCAGTTCCACGTGCCAGTGCACGGCATTACACCGGAGATGGTGGGCATCAAGTATGAAACCAATGACGGAACATTGATATTGAAGACCCTTGGTGTCGAAGCGGGGCTTCTGTTTGTGCGGGACGGGGGCAATTTGGATAACTACTATTTAGGCGCATTCAATGGCTATAAAAGCGGAAAAACACCCCGTTTGCATATGCTCAGCGCCAACGTGTTGGACGTTACTGCAAATTCCAAGGGCACAGTGTCTGCAACAGGCTTAACGGGAGAGGCGACTTATGCGATTATCCCGTTTATTACGATATAAAATGATCCAAACAGAAGAGGAGGAAAAAATGTATAGAGGAACAACACCTACATTGGTATTTACGCTTCCCCTGGAATACGGGGAGGTAACAGCGCTGAATCTCTGCTTTGTGCAGCAGGGTGAGATTGTTTTGGAGAAGGATTTGGCGGCCTGCGCGGTAGAAGAGAACACCCTTCGGGTCAGCCTGACAGAGGAGGAAACCTTGCTGTTCGATGACCAAAAGGGTATGGTGGAAATGCAGTTGCGAATAGGCTATGGAGATGTTCGTATCGCATCCAATATTATGCGCCTTTCTGTGGAAAGACTTTTGAAAGACGGGTGTTTGGAATGATGTTTTATGTGACGTTTGAGCAGAAAAACAAGCCCTTTGACCCGCAGTTTGACAATGTTGTTGAAGTCAGAACAGAAAGAGTGGGTGCAACCTTCTTTCCCAGCGTGTCGGAGGAAGGCATTATCAGTTGGACCAATAACGCAAATCTTCCCAATCCTGCGCCCATCAACATCAAGGGAAAAGCGGGGGTAGATGGTAAAGATGGCGTAAACGGTAAAGACGGTATAAACGGCTACACCCCAGTCAAAGGAACAGACTACTGGACGGATGGGGATAAGACTGAAATGGTTGACGCAGTAATTGCTGCGCTGCCTGTCTACAACGGCGAGGTGGTCTGATGGCAAAGGTAAAAGGGCTTTACACATTTAAGGACGTTTTAACAAATGATTTTCCCAGCGGTCTGCAAGCGGTGAATTTCACGTCTGACAATGTAAATTTTACAGGAATGGAAGCGTGTTATTACGAAGCCGCACCCACTACTGCGTTATGCTATTATATGGATGATGGGGTAGCCTATCCGCATAATGGGGTCTACTTTTTTGAGGAATTCCAAGACGCACACGGGAATTTATATGAAGTTAGTTGGTATAGCGAACCAAATAAAACAATCGACTTTGGCAGAACTGAGCAAGAAGTGTCTGACGAGTTTTATGCGTGGCTTGCAAAAAATACGGTTGTCTACAAAACGGAAATCAACATTACCGAAAACGGAACAACGACCCTGGCAACCGCAGGGAAGTATTGCGATAGAAATATCGAGGTGAATGTGAATGTGCCAACCTATAATACGGAGCTGGCGGAGCATAAAGCACTCGTAGTAAGCATTGCTGACCGAACAATCGTGGAACTTATAAACAACGATATAACAGAGATTGGCGGAGATGCGTTTCGTACTTGCACCAAACTGGAAAGGGTTATCGTTCCCAATGTTACCAGTCTCAGGGCAAGTGCGTTTAATACGTGTACCGCATTAAAATATGCAGAATTTGTAAACTTAACTACCTTTAGGGGCATAGCTGAAAGTTCCTTCAAGAATTGTACCAGTTTAGAGAAATTAGTGATTAGAGGGAGACAATGTCCCCTTCAGCATACTTCTGCATTTTCTGGCTCTGCTATTGAAGCAGGCACAGGCTTTGTCTACGTTCCAGATGATTTGGTAGACACCTATAAAACCGCAACAAACTGGGCTACTTATGCAGACCAAATCAAGCCCATCAGCGAATTGGAGGAATAAAAAATGATTCAAACGGAGTTATTAAAAGACGGCGCATTGATTCGCCATTATTCCGATAAGGAAGTGAAACTGTTGCAGGTGGAAACAGGGATTTTGTATGACGAGGCAATCGACATTGTTCCTTGCCGGTATACCTATGAGGAAACGGATAAGCCGATTGCAGAAGAGGAGGCATTATATGGCAATTCAGACTTATAAAAAAGGGGACAGCGTAAAGCTGTCCCCCAATTTTCGCGCAAGAGAGTTCGACTGTAATGGAAGAAGTTGTTGCGCAGAAACCAAAATTGACGAGAAACTGGTGGAGTATCTCCAACAGATTCGTGACCACTTTGGAAAGCCGGTACGTGTAACCGGATACCGGTGTAAGACCTACAACGACCGCGTACCTAACGCTGCCCCCAATTCCTACCACATCTACGGTATGGCAGCGGATATATCGATTGACGGCGTAAGCCCACTGGAAATTGCAAAATACGCAGAAACAATCGGGGTTTTGGGCATAGGATATTACGATAACTTTGTTCACGTGGATACCCGCACCCAAAGGTGTTTTTGGTATGGACACCAGGGTATACGACGGGATACATTTGGCGGCGCATCGGATACAAAAGACTATTCACTTACCCAGTTTATCCGCGATGTGCAAACTGCCACAGGTTCAGCGGTAGACGGCATTGCCGGCTCTGAAACCTTGAGGAACACAGTGACGGTTTCAGCAAGGGTCAACCGTACCCACCCGGTTGTCAGAGCAATACAGAAGCGGCTTTATACCTTGGGTTATACCCAAGTGGGTGAGGTTGATGGCGTGGCAGGCCCCAAGTTCCAAGGGGCGGTGATTGCCTTTCAGAAAGACAACGGTTGCTGCGCAGACGGTGAGATTACCGCAAAGAACAAAACCTGGCGAAAAATGCTTGGAATGGAATAAAAGGCGGTGATACGAATGAGCGAAGCGGTATTGGTGGCTTTGATCACCGGCGGCCTGTCCCTGGCAGGGGTTGTGGCAACCTGCCTTGCTACCTCGAAAAGAAGCGAAAACGCTATGCGGATTTCCCAGGCAGTGATCGATACAAAAATCGAGGAGCTTACAAGAGAGGTTCGTTTGCACAACGGATTTGCCCAGAGAATGCCCGTGGTAGAGGAGCAGATTAAGGTAATCAACCACAGGCTGACAGATTTGGAAAGGGAGGAATAAACCTATGGAAGAGATAACCCATAAGCTGGCGGAGCTATTAAAGGTGAAGACCATTGTGACCTTTACGGTGGTGGCAATCTTCTCCGTTATGGCGCTGAAAGGACAGATTCAAGCAGACAATGTAATGCTGATTGTGTCAATGGTGGTGTCCTTTTATTTTGGCACCCAACACGAGAAGACCGGCAACACCGGCAGTTAAGAAACGCCCCTCACCTTTTTGGTGGGGGGCGTTATTTTTCGCCTTTTTTCGATAGACAAATATAATTCTTTGTGTCATAATAGCCACAGAGAGGTGGAATAAAATGGAAAGCACGATAGAAAGAACGCTTAGCCATATACATCTATTGGCACGACATTTGGATCGCTACAACCTTCGCGCTGGGATAGTAGTGGTTTTGATGGAGTTGGGGATACCCACAAAGTGCGTAGGCTTTGAATTCCTGAAGAAAGCAATCGAGCTGCAGCGCAAAGATCCCGCACGCATACTTCGGCTAAAGATTGTAGTACAAATTCGGTGACAAGGTTCGTCCGGGCTAAAATGATAGGCGGCCGGAATTTGGATTTCCGCAAAACGGTCAATCCGTCCATAGCTGGCAACATCAGATCTAGAATAAGAATGTCCGGCCGCAGGGTGTCCAGCATATCAAGCGCTGCTGTGCCAGTGCAACATGTATATACCTTGTATTGGGATAAGGCATTTGATAGATCGGTGTTTGTTGCTTCAGATGTTGTGGCAATAAGTATTTTCTTCATATAATCACCACCTGTTGGGTTGATAACAGAAGCATAACATAATAACGCCGGCAGAGGCAACGG
>JAZNDB010000205.1:0-2484 GCA_045587845.1 Faecousia sp. | reverse complement strand
GGGCAAAGAATTAGCAGGAGAAGTGACGATAACCCTATCTACATTTGTGCCTACGATTGCCTTTTCGATTTTGGGGTAGGCAACATCCAGGGTAAGAACAACCTTGGCATCTACTTCTCGGATGTACTCTCTGATACCCTCTGTACTGGTGCGGGGGTCAACCATATTGGGAATAACGCCCAGCCGATTTAGCGCATAAAAGGCATACACCGTCTCCGGTGTGGTGACAGTCGCCATGATGATAATATCGCCCTTTTTCAGACCAATGGCAGTAAACGCCTTTGCAGCCTTTTCGATATTGTCGAACATCTCACCAAAAGAGATCTTACGATCAAAATACCGCAGAGCTGTATCGTTAAGATGATTCTTGTTACTCTCCCAAAGGTACTCATAAATAGTACATTGAGGCAGAGTAGCATTGACAGCTTCCTCGGTGTAGTATTTCAACCAAGGTTTATCTATAGACGGATAGCCTGTAAATTCCTTAATCCCCATTTATTCCTTTCTCCTATTTGCTGTATTACTTTCTGTGCCGTACAAATATGAATCATAGTTTTCTGCCGTCTGTGCAAACGCATCCTCCTTAGGATAGATTCCGATTTCATTGTAGTAGATCCATCCCATATCGGTTTCATAGGCGGTATATTCGCTTAAATGAAACTGTTCCAATGCCCACTTAATTTCCGTCTCATTCAGTTCGTCAATATGTATTCCAAAATGGTAACTAACTTGGATTACCCACGCCAATTCCTGTTCATAATCAACGGCTTCATTCTCCTTGCCAAGTTCTTTGAGCAGGGTATACATATTCTGGACAGCAGCTTTATCGCCAAGCGCAGCTGCTTTTTTGAACATATTTAACGCTTTGTTTTGATAATCCAGTAAGGAGTCGCTATAGTACCCATAGGTCAAGCCAATGTATGCCACATTATTGAGCGCCGCTGCCTGATGATCGCCAGAATACATTGAGGCAATCTTATACCAATAATGGCTTTCTTTAACATCACCGACTTCATAATAATGTTCCGCAAGGAACATCTGTGCTTCCACATCACCGGCATTTGCCATTTGGGTATAGTTGATGTTGAATGGTTGCAGCTTTGGAAATACCGCGAAAAGAAGAGTAATTGCCGCGGCTAAAGAAGCAACCAGATGGATAATTTCAAAGGTGATTTTCAGCCAGCTACTACGTTCTTTTCCTTCTCGCATTGGGATTACTCCTTCTCTGCTTCTTTTTCCAATGCTCTGTAATCAACCTTGCCGCGTTCTGTTCTGGGCATATCTGCACGGTATTGGACAACATCAGGTACCATATATTCCGGTAATGCCGATTTGCAGTTACGAATGATCTCCTGTGTCAGCTCTTCGTTTTCTTCAAAACCTTCATTTAAGACAACCACAGCTTTTGCGTAATGGATTCTTGCTTCATCTTCGACACCGATCACGCAACACAACCCCACTGCTGGATGCTGTAAAACTGCCTTTTCAATTCGGTCTGGGAACATCTTGGTGACAACGCCGTCTTTACCTTTGGTCATAATGATCCGTTTAATACGGCCGGTAATAAACAGAACACCATTCTCTGTGATATAGCCTAGATCACCGGTGTGAATCCAACGCTGACCGTCAGGGTGAATCTTCACGATTTCGTCAGTTGCTTCTGGCTTGTTGTAATAACCCAGCATAAGAGTGTCACCTGCAAAGCAGATCTCACCTTCCTGGTTGTAGCTCAGCTCATCAAATGTGCTAGGTTCTACAATTTTGCAATTGACCTTCACCAGCGGTGCACCTACGCTTCCAGGCATATTGCAATCATCATATGTCACGGTTGCTGCACTGACCATTTCAGTAGAGCCAAGACCTTTCCGCAGCTTTATGTTGGCTCCACCATTTGCCAACAGTTCATTTACCTCTGCCTCTTTCTTTACATTCATGGCATCGCCACCATAGAAGATGTATTTCAAACAAGACAAATCCATATGCTTAAGCTTCTCGTTAGACAGACAAGCTTCCCAATAGGCCGGGATGGAGCTAATATGATTGGGGCGATATTTCTTGATATATTCATCAAACTTGCTCGGGTCGTATGCGGGAATGAGAATAACACGGAAACCAAAGGCCAGCGGCTCCAACATAGCATTAACTAAGCTGTAATTGATAAACGGCGGCAGTACCACCATATATCTTTCTTGTCTGCCGTGGGGAAGGTTGCAGCCAATCTGCCAAATCAGTGCATTGATATTTCTATCAGAGCACATAACACCCTTCGGCTCACCGGTAGTACCGCCTGTGTGGGAAATAATTGCAACAGTAGAACTCTCCTTCTTCACCGGAGTAACCTCTGCCGTTTTCCCCAGGGCAAGGAACTGCCTCCAATTCATAAATAATCCATCAGGGGTGAATTTGGGAAGCTTGTTTTTCAGCATATACAACTGCTTAATGCCAAAGGGCAACGAATCTCCTGCGGATACAACCACAGCTTTT
>JAZNDB010000204.1:0-4171 GCA_045587845.1 Faecousia sp. | reverse complement strand
CCTAAGACCGCTTGGCCTCCGACTTTGATACAGTCGAAAAGGATAGCTTGCTGGAGGTCATTGCCGTTTATTCCCAGGCAGCCAGCTTCAATGCGATAATTCCCATTTCCGCAAAAAGCGGCGACGGTGTGGACGAGCTTTTGGCTGAGTGCAAAAAGTATGCCGTTGAAAGTCCGTTCCTGTTCCCTGAGGATATTACAACTGACCAACCGGAACGTCAGGTTATGGCAGAAATTATCCGCGAGAAATTACTGTGGACACTGGAAAGGGAAGTGCCCCACGGAACGGCAGTGGAAATTACGAAATTTTCTGAGCGTGATAACGGTATCATCGATATTGATGCTACCATTTACTGTGAAAAGGCCAGCCATAAGGGCATAATTATTGGAAAAAACGGTGAAATGCTGAAGAAAATCTCCTCAATGGCCCGTGGGGATTGTGAGCGCTTTATGGGCACAAAAGTATACCTTACTACATGGGTTAAGGTGAAGGAAAATTGGCGGGACAGTGATTTTCTGGTTCGTAATTTTGGATACAGAGAATAATTTCCAAGGGTAATTCCGTTATTTCTACAAACCCTATTTTTGGAGGGGATAGAAATGATGGCACGGGACTACTGGCAGATGTTTTTAGAAACCGGCGCGCCGGAATTATATCTGCTATACAACAATGCAAAGAAATTGGAGACTAACTATGTACCTGACAACAGTGGGGCTGGTACTTCGTGTAACACCCTACAAGGAAACGGATGCGCTACTGACATTACTCACACCTGAGTATGGAAAGCTGACGGTAAAGGCGCGGGGACTTCACAGAAAGAACAGTCCGCTGGTTGCTGCTTGTCAGCTTCTGTCTTATGGAGAGTTTACCCTATTTGAATATCGCTCAATGTATACAATCAATGAGGCACACGCCATTGCGCTGTTTGCCCCATTGCGCAGGGACCTGCAGAAGCTGTCCCTGTGTACATATTTTGCGCAGGCTGCAGAGGTGCTCTCCCAGGAGGATTTACCCAATCCTGAGCTGCTGTCACTGGTGCTGAATTGCCTGTATGCCTTATCCGACTTGGATGTAAATATGGCGCTTGTGAAGGCGGTATTCGAACTGCGCGGCGCCTGCCTTGCCGGATATGAACCGAACCTGTACGGCTGCCACTACTGCGGAAATCCTTTCCCGGACCGTTTTGACCTGTCTGAGGGGCGGCTTGAGTGCAGCAAATGCAGAGATAATTCTTCCACAGGTATTCGTATGCCGATAAACGGCGGTATGCTGGAGGCAATGCATTATATTACCACCTGTGATAGCAAGAAACTATTCTCTTTTTCCGCGGGTGAAGAAACCTTGCAGCAGCTCGCGACTGTTACGGAAGGATATTTAACCACCCAGTTGGAACGTGGGTTTTCCACTCTGGACTTTTATAAATCATTGTTAATTCCCCCAGTGGGGGCAGGAGAAAACTATGTCTGAGCTATATGAAAAATCCCAAATTAAGTTGGAGCTGAATCAGGTACTTGAGAAGCTGGCCGACTGTGCCGGAAGCAGTATGGGAAAAAGCGTATGTCTTTCGTTAAAACCGTCATCTGATATAGAAGAAGTGCAGCGCCTTTTAGATGAAACCACGGCTGCATCTGACTTTTCCACCAAGAAAGGATTCCCAAGGTTTTCCGATGTGCGAGATGTTTCTGCGTCTGTTGACAGAGCAGAACGCGGTGGCACATTGCAGCCAAAGGAATTACTGCACATAGCTGGTGTGCTTCGCAGTGCCCGTAATGTAAAAAGTTACATTTCTGATGACGATCAGGAGACTGTTTTAACACCACTGTTTCAAATGCTGATCGTCAATAAATACTTGGAGGATAAGATTTTTGCTGCGATTCTCTCAGAGGAGGAGATTGCAGATACAGCCAGCGCAGAATTGGCAGATATTCGCCGCCATATGCGTATCCAAAGCGCAAAAATTAAGGATAGTTTACAAAAAGTAATTTCTTCGCCTGCATATTCGAAATATTTACGGGAGCCCATTATCACCATTCGACAGGGCAGATATGTTGTTCCGGTGAAAAGTGAGTGTAAAAATGATGTGCCAGGTTTGGTTCACGATGTTTCCGCCACAGGTTCAACGTATTTTGTAGAACCGATGTCTGCAGTGAATGCAAATAATGCCTTACGGGAGCTGGAACTGAAGGAAAAGAAGGAAATTGAACGGATACTGGCTGAATTGTCTGCAGAAGTAGCCGGTTATAAGGAGCAAATTTCTGATGACTTTGAAATTCTAATCCGTTTGGATGTCATTTTTGCAAAAGCAAAGCTGGCATTTCAGACCCGCAGTTGGGCGCCCAGTGTTAACGATCAAGGCAAAATTATCCTACGCAATGCGCGGCACCCTTTGATTGATAGCAATCAGGTTGTGCCGATCTCCCTGCGTTTGGGTACTGATTTTGATACGATGATTATCACCGGACCCAATACCGGTGGCAAGACGGTTACGTTGAAAACGGTGGGCCTGCTAACCTTGATGGCGCAGTGCGGATTACATATTCCTGCCGGTGACGGTAGTTGTATTTCCACATTTGATGCAATTTTGGCAGATATCGGCGATGAACAATCCATTGCTCAAAGCCTGTCCACATTTTCCAGCCATATGCGTACAATTGTTGATGTTGTTGCCCAATGTGACAGCAGAACGTTGGTGCTTTTTGATGAGCTTGGCGCAGGCACGGATCCTGCTGAGGGCGCGGCGCTGGCGGTTGCATTGATTGAATTTTGCAGAAAAATGGGAAGCCGCGTGATTGCAACTACCCATTATTCAGAACTCAAATTATATGCTATGCGCACGGAAAATGTTATCAACGCATCCTGTGAGTTTGATGTTGAAACACTTCGTCCGACCTATAAGCTGCTCATTGGCATTCCCGGAAAATCCAATGCCTTTGCAATCTCAAAAAAACTGGGATTGTCTGAGGATATATTGAAGCACGCATCTGACCTGGTAAGTCAAAGTGATAAGGATTTTGAGGACGTGCTTTCCCAGTTGGAAAATCAACGTCAGCAGATGGAAGCTGCGCGGATAGAGGCAGAACAACTGCGGTTGGAAACCCAACGAATCAAGCAACAGAGCGAAGCATTTAATGCGCAACTTCAGGAAGAACGCCAAAAGGCGATGGAACAGGCGCGTAGGGAAGCCCAATCGATCATTGAGGATGCCCGCAGAACTGCAAATGCTGCAACCGAGGAAATTAAAGCGCTAAAAAAACAACTTGCTGATGGTGGCGATACGCAGGGTATCAACCAGCGCCAGGCAGAGCTGCGCAGAAGTTTAAATGATGCTGAAGCCAGGTTGCGCTCAGATGCGCCGCAGAGGAGTCGTCCGGAGCCTACAAGAGGGATTCTGGTAGGTGATACTGTTGAACTATTGAAGCTGGGAACAAAGGCAAGTGTTATTGCGATCAATAAGGATGGCACTTACCAACTGCAAGCCGGTATTTTAAAGATGACGGCTAAGGAAGACGAAGTATATTTACTGGAGCAGAACAATCCCTATGTGCAAAAAGGAGGCCGTCCTGCACATTCCGGTCGTGAGATGAAAATTGCGGCTATGGCATCAGAAATTGATTTGCGCGGAATGGATGCCGTGGAGGCTATCTGTGTACTGGAAAGATATCTGGATGAGGCAATGCGGAGCAATCTTAACTCCGTCCGAATTATTCACGGAAAGGGCGCAGGCATATTGCGCAATGCTGTTCAGCAGTCCTTGCGAAAGAACAAGTTTGTGAAGAAATTCCGCTTGGGTGTATACGGCGAGGGTGAGGATGGCGTAACCATAGCAGAGTTCTAATTTGCATCAAATTTAGTGTTATTTTGCAAGACTTATGGAAATATGTTGACTTTTTTGCTAAATTTGTTATGATGTAACTGGTAATAACTTATACCACAAGGACAATAAGGAGTGTTTTTATGTATAGCAAGGAAATCGTTGTGCGCTGTGAATCCGGCTTGCACAATAAACAGGCAACATACTTTGTGCAAAAGGCAAACGAATTTGATGCCAGCATTTGGCTGGAGTCCGGTGATCGCAAGATGAATGCAAAGAGCCTGCTTGGTATTATGTCGCTGGGTATTGTGACCGGTGCGGTTGTTACCCTGAGCGCATCCGGTGTGGATGCTGAGTCCG
>JAZNDB010000203.1:0-4240 GCA_045587845.1 Faecousia sp. | reverse complement strand
GTGCGCACTAAGGCCCCCTTGTGTAAAGGGGGCTGTCACCGCACAGCGGTGACTGGGGGATTGTCACTACGAGTACAACCCCTCCGTCACGGCTTAACGCCGTGACACCTCCCCTTACACAGGGGAGGCTTTCCGCTGCGGCGGGACTGGGCAAAGCTAAAGCTTTTTGGAACCCCCAGCCGTGCTGGGGGTTTTCTTGTACAATAAAAAAGAGGTCTGCTGTTGCAGACCTCTATTTTAATTCCCAAGCCTTAATTTGGCTGTATTTTTCATACAAACGCAAATAGCTTTCATAGCGGGTTCTTTCAATTTCCCCATTTTCTACCGCAAGACGAATCGCACACCCCGGCTCTGCCCGGTGGGAACAGTCGTGAAACTGGCATTTTCCCAAATAGGCAGCAAAGTCAGGAAATGCATACTGCAGATTTTCCTTCAGTATCACGTCCATCTGATCGGTGTCGAAGGAGGAAAAGCCGGGCGTATCTGCCACATAGGTACTCTCATCCAGCTTATACAGTTCCACGTGGCGGGTTGTATGGCGGCCTCTGCCCAATTTCTCTGACACCTCGCCGGTTGCCAACTGCAATTCCGGACACAAAGCATTGAGCATACTGCTTTTGCCAACGCCGGTGTTTCCTGTGAAGGCGGTAAGCTTGCCATTTATCAGCCTACGCAATTCCTCCACACCATCGCCGGTAACAGCGCTGGCGGAAATCACCGTGAACCCAGCGTGGCGATAAATGCTCACCAAGTCTGTAGCCGGATCCAAATCGCATTTATTTACGCAGATATACACCGGCACATTCTGCTCACCGGCAATGGCCGCCACTCTGTCAATGAGAAAAGGCTCTGTTACAGGGTTTACATTGGAGGCAAACACCACCAACGCATCGATATTTGCCACTGCAGGACGAATAAATCGATTTTTACGGGGGAGAATTTTCTCCACCATACCCTTACCCTGGGCAACGGTTATCTCCACCATATCCCCCGTCAAGGGAATTTCCTGCCCCTTTCGCAGGTGTCCGCGTCCACGGCAGGTAATGAGCCCTTCGTCGGTCTGCACATCGTAAAAGCCACTGAGGGAACGGAGAATTCGACCAACCAATCTATCAGCCATTGGCAGTAAATACCTCCGTTACTTCCCAGCCGTCTGTTTCGTCAATAATCACTTCGTACTTGACTTCACCTGCGGCAGTTTGGTTGTGCAGGGTAACAGACATCGCGCCCTTGGGCACAGTTCCTTTATAGACGGTTTCATCGCCGATTTTAATATGGACGTTACAATCACCCATAAGGGCGCTGTTTCGCAATTCGATGGTCACATCCTTCGTGACAGGCGCTTTCGATCCGTTAGACACCTCTAAGGAAATGGGTGTTGTAATTTCGTATTCCATTTCCTTTTCCAGGGACTGGGTTAACACCGTATCTTTCGGTTCTGCGCTATCTACATACACAACTGCAGGCTCTTTGAAGCCCAATGCAGTTAACATACCCTTTGCGTTGTCCACACCCATTCCAATCACCTCGGGCATCATCTTTTTCTCAATGCCCTTGCTGACCACAACCTTGACAATTTGACCTGTTTTCAGCTTTTCACCTTTGCCCGGCTCTGTGGACATAACCGTTCCTGCGGGCACATTCAAATCAAACACCTCTTGCAGGTCGATTTTCAAATCCAGATTCTGCAGTTCCAGGGTTTTCAGCGCATCGTCCTTATTATCACCAACCACGTTGGGCATAGCGCCAAATTGCACTTTTTTGCCCTTGCTGACCCACAGTGTAACCTCCTGTCCCTCGGTTAGCGTTGCGCCTTCTGTGGGCTCGGTGCGAATGATGTGTCCCTCTGTGACGGTATCGCTGTATTCGTATTCCAAAACCACGTTCAGATTTAGCTGTTGTCCTTTCAGAAAGGATTCTGCCCAGCTCTCAGTTCTGTCTACCAGATTGCCCATCGTCACAACATTCGGTACGGGACCCAAGCTCACGTCTACCACTACGGTAGAGCCTTTCTCTACCTGCTCACCTGCGCCCGGTTTTTGGCTGATAATTACACCTGCAGCAATGGACTCATTGTAGACTTCATTTTTCCGTATGATTATATCCTGGTATTCCGGCAGGCTTATAAAGCTCTGGCCCACCAGCTTGGGTATTTCAATCAGTTTTGATTTTCCACCCAGACTCAGCGCAAGAACAATGGCCAGCGCGACCAATGCCACAACGGAACAGACAATAACGGATATAATCGCTATACGGCTACGCTTCTGCTGATCATTCTTAACCTTCTGTATCTCCCGCTGCTTCTGTGCGTCTTGGCGGCGCTGTTCCGGGGTTTTGGGCGGTCTCCTGCGAGGCAGTTGGGACTCCACCACCTTGTTGGCAATGGCATCGGCAGGAACCGCAGTGTTGGTGTTTTGCACCCGCATTGCCGCATCCAAAGGAAGACCGGTATAGTCAAACAGGGTTGTCGGGTCCTTGCGGAATTCATCCATATCCGCCAGCATACGGGTAGCCGAGGGATAACGGTCAGACACATTATGCGCCATCGCTTTCATAATGATCTGCTCCAGACCACCGGGGATATTGGGGTTGAGTACAGAGGGTAATGCCGCGCCGCCATTGATATGCTGAATGGCAACTGCCACGGGAGAATCCCCGTCATAGGGAGGCCGGCCTGCCATCATCTCATACATCACAACGCCAAGGGAGTAGATATCCGAACGATCATCTACGCGGCCGCCTCTTGCCTGTTCCGGAGAAATATAATGCACAGAGCCCAATGCTTCCTTGGTCAAGGTATTGCCGTGAGAAATAAGTCTGGCAATACCAAAGTCCATAACCTTTACTGAGCCGTTCTTCAGCACCATTACGTTATGGGGCTTAATATCCCGATGGACAACACCTTTGCTATGGGCGTGCTCCAATGCTTTGGCAATCTGCATAGCAAAATGGAGTGTTTCTTTCCAGTTCAGAACACCCTTTTTCTCCATATACTGTTTCAGGGTGATACCCTCAATCAGCTCCATAACGATGTAATCTGCCATCACAGAGGTGGACACATCATATACAGACACAATATTGGGATGGCTAAGCATAGCGACAGCCTGACTTTCCGCGTGGAAACGGCGACGGAAATCCTCGTCATCCAGATTGTCATCCTTTAAGATTTTAATTGCAACCAGACGGTTTAAACGATGACAACGGGCTTTATATACAACAGCCATACCGCCTGTTCCGATAACCTCCAGTATTTCATAACGGTTATCCAACAGACGACCTATGTACTTATCATTATCCATAATATTATGCTCCTTTCTTACACCCAATCAAACAACTACAAGCACGCTTGTAACGTTGTCCGGTGCGCCCCGTTTCTTTACAATGTCCAGCAATCGTTCACAACAATGCTCCTTATCTTGGCCGTGGGCCACCTCGAAAAGGATTTCCTGATCGTCCATCAAATTGGACAAGCCATCTGAACACAGCAGAATGCAACTTCCCTTTTCCACTCTTCTGTGGAAAATATCGCACATAACCTGAGGCTCTGTGCCAATTGCGCGGGTGATTAAATTCTTACCGGGGTAGTGCTTTGCTTTTTCCGGTGTCAGTTCTCCCCGGGCAATCATCATTTGTACCAGTGAGTGATCGGTTGTCACCTGCTTGATACCGTCTCTGTCTATCATATATGCGCGGCTGTCACCTACGTTTACAATGGTAGCTTTTTTCCCCTGCAAAAGCAATGCCACCAGTGTAGTTCCCATTCCGTTGAAATCTTCAAACTGTTTGGCTTGATCGAATACGGTGAAGTTTGCCAGTTTGACCGCCCCGTTCAGCATTTGATTTAGCCACTCCGGATCCATATCAGGCTTCCAGCTTCGCTTCACCTCTTGCGTGAACACGTCCGCTGCCAAGGTGCTGGCAACGTTGCCGGATTTTGCTCCGCCCATACCGTCGCACACAACGCACAGAACAGTATTCTTATCCAGCATCATCACTTGATAGGTGTCCTGGTTTTGATTGCGGGCTATTCCCGGGTCTGTCAATGCCCAATATTGCATAAAACTTCACTTCCTTTTGTTTCAACTGTTTTCCGTGCGCTCCTTGGTATACTTCCGGCGAAGCTGACCGCAGGATGCATCAATATCGCTTCCCAAGGTTCGGCGCACGGTAGCGGTCACGCCGCCGTCCTCCAAGGTTTTTTGGAAGGCAGCCACCGCAGATTTGGTGCTGGGTTTCAGCG
>JAZNDB010000202.1:0-2620 GCA_045587845.1 Faecousia sp. | reverse complement strand
GTATTGTTCTGTACGTCCGCAGTCATCGCAGAAGTTACAGTGCTAATACGCATACATATTGTTTTCAAATCAAAAAAGCACTGCTATACATAGGGATAACCTTCGCTGTACAAATGCTGTTAACCATTATCATTGGAGGGCACGCGGTTTATATTTCCGGTCCTACATTTTGGCTCACGTCCTTTGTTTTTCCTGATTTAGACCGCACTATGGCTGAGGGCAGAGCGATGCTTGCAGGTTATGACTGGCTATTTATGATTTTAGCAGACATCTTGATATATGCGCCTATTATGATTCTGGGAGAATATTTGGGCGCTAAACAGAATCGTCATCAAGCTACATAAAATCTGCTTTAGATACTTTTTTGCGCACAAAAACGCACAAAAACTGCGGTATGGCGGTTGTCATACCGCAGTTGCTTTTTACCGTTACCTCCTCCCTGCTTATTTCTCAATGCGCGTAAAAATCACCGTTTGATATGTAGAGTATCAATGGACAATCTGCTATAATACATTTAGAGAAAAGCGCTTATTCTCAAATAAAGACTGGAGGTTTTTGATTATGAATACAATCGGCGAAAATATTGCCGCCATGCGGAAGCAAAAAGGAATCACCCAAGAAGCATTGGCATCAATAATCGGCGTATCTGCTCAGTCGGTTTCCAAGTGGGAAAACAACACCAATATGCCGGATATTATGCTGCTGCCAATCATTGCTGATGTTTTTCAAGTAAGCATAGACAGCTTATTTGGTCGGCAGAGTGCAAAAATTGACAACAAGGCAGAAGACGCTTATGACTTATGCTGTGATGCTATGCTGGAAACAATGATGTCTTGTTTTTTCCGCCCCGGCGTAGACGAACAATTTGAAACTTCCATTGCATTCTATAAGAAGAGTTTGGAAACAGACAGCAACTGCAGAACAGGTATCATCCGGAAACACGGGGTTGTTTATTACCGCACCCCCATTGGTGGGCTCATTTTAAAAAAACCTGAATCACACTGGTACGAGTTATTAAACAAGCCGGAAGCAATCGAAACGCTGAACCTTCTTGCGGACAACGACTTCCGCATTGCCCTAGCCGACATCATCCGGACACAAAAAACAATGTTCACAATTTCCTCCATCTGCAATCGCTGCAAAATCGAAAACGCTGTAGCATTGGAAGAAAACTTCAAAAAATGCAAGTTATTCTTTGAAAAGGAGGTAGATATCGACAATGGTACCGTTTCCGTCTACGAACTAATGCAAGGGCAGCGCCTGTTTCTTATGTATGCAGTGCTTACCTATGCAGCAGAGTATAATATGTACGAAGACAGTTATGTAGGATATTATTGTGACGGCAACTATTATTTTGCATAGGGCAGTGTCTTGTGAAAATCCCTTTTCTGTGGTATGATAATTTCATACCACAGCTTTTTATTGCAGCGGAGGTGATGGTATGCTGAAATATCCCTGTTTGGTCTTAGATCACGACGATACAGTCGTGCAGAGTGAAAAGACAATTGGATACCCTTTCTTTTGCAAAATTTTAGACGAATATCGGCCGGGAACGACAATCAGTTTTAAGGACTATGTCCACGATTGCCACGATTACGGTTTTGCAGAGATGTGCCGGAGGCGCTTTGCGTTCACAGAATATGAATTGCACGATGAGTATGTGCGATGGATGGAACACGTGAAAACCAACATTCCCGACCCCTTTCCGGGTATCGGCGATGTGATTCGCAGGCAAAAGGATGAAGGCGGTCTTGTTTGTGTGGTTTCTCACTCCAGCGTGCAGAATATCACACGGGACTACGACGTACATTTCGGCGTTCAGCCGGATGCCATCTACGGCTGGGACTACCCCGAGCACCAGCGCAAGCCCAACGCCTACCCCCTCATTGACATTATGGAGAAATATCAGTTGCAGCCCAAGGATTTACTGGTGGTTGACGATATGAAGCTGGCGTGGCAAATGGCACAGCCTGTTGGGGTGGAGATTGCCTTTGCCGCTTGGGGCAAGCTGGAATTTCCGGTGCTGTCCCGGGAAATGCGTGAAATCTGCAACTATAGCTTTGATTCGCCAAAAGAACTGGAAAACTTCCTGTTTGAGTAGCTTGACAATTATGGTATAATACCTATTGAGTCGTTGCATAAGGAGGTGTACTGTTTGGAAAAAGAATCTGTCAAGGTGATGGCCCGTAACCGGGAAGCCTACCACGAATACTTCGTGGAAGAAGAGATGGAAGCCGGCATTGAATTGCGGGGCACAGAAGTCAAATCCATTCGCCAGGGCACTCTGAATCTGAAGGACGCTTGGTGCGGTATCAAAAACGGCGAACTTCTGATTAACCAAATGCACATCTCCCCCTACGAGCAGGGCAATCGGTTTAACCCCGACCCACGCAGACCGCGCAGACTTTTAATGCACCGACGGGAGATTATGCGTCTGTTCGGTAAAGTCAAGCAGGACGGTTATGCGCTGATTCCCCTTTCCGTCTACTTTAAAGGAAGCCTTGTGAAGGTCAACGTAGGCCTGTGCAAGGGCAAAAAATTATATGATAAACGACAGGCTGCAGCTGAGAAAGACGCCAAACGGCAAATCGAGCGGGCCATAAAGGAGAGATATTAAAAT
>JAZNDB010000201.1:0-11029 GCA_045587845.1 Faecousia sp. | reverse complement strand
GACCATTGGTCGTCCGCTAATTGTCCTTGTGAACGGGCAATGCCCGCCCCTACATTGTAATACCTACATTCCACTGGGAGAAATGCTATGAAAACCCAACTGCTTTCTGCCGGGGAGGTAAGCACTCCCCAAATTGCAGCCAATTTCATAAAAGATGGTGAACTGGTGGCCATTCCTACGGAAACGGTGTACGGATTGGGCGCTGACGGCTTAAATCCCGATGCGGTTGCCAAAATTTTTCAGGCTAAGGGTCGCCCTCAGGATAACCCCTTGATTCTGCATATTGCAGAGGCCAGAGATATGGAAAATTTTTGCCATAATATCCCCAAGGTGGCTTATCTGCTGGCGGAAAAATTTTGGCCCGGGCCTTTGACTATGGTACTGCCTGCTAAGGACTGTGTTCCCAAATGCACCACCGCAGGCTTGCCTACGGTGGCTGTACGGTGTCCCGACAATGCCGTTACCCGGGAAATTATTCGTCTTGCCGGTGTACCTGTGGCTGCGCCTTCTGCCAACATTTCCGGCAAGCCCTCCACCACCACCGCGCAACACGTATTTGACGACCACAACGGAAAGATTCCCCTGATTGTAGATGGCGGTCCTTGCCGGGTGGGTGTAGAAAGCACCATTGTGGATTTGACAGAGGAACGACCCCGCCTGCTCCGTCCCGGTGGCATTACACCGGAGCAACTCCTTGCCGTTTTGGGTGATTTGGCTGTTGACAAGGCTGTCACCGCCCAGATTGATAAGGATGCGGTGGTAAAAGCCCCGGGTATGAAGTACAAACACTATGCCCCCCAAGCAGAAGTTGTGATTGTATCCGGCAGTCGGGAAAAGGCCGCTGCCTATATCCACCGCCATATTACACCTAACGACAGAGTTCTGTGTTTTGAGGAAGAATTATCCTTGTACGCAGACTGCAATCCCCTGTCCTACGGGCGGGAAGATTGTATAGAGACCCTGTCTGCCGGGCTATTTGCCGCTTTGCGGGAATTGGACGACCCCACGGTTAGCAAGGTGTATGCCCGTTGCCCTGAAGGTGGCGGTGTGGCATACGCGGTGCAGAATCGGCTGAAAAAGGCCGCCGCCTTCCAAATTGCAGATGCGGAGGTGGAGGTATGATCATCGGCATTACCGGCGGTACCGGCTGCGGAAAGACCACTGCTCTGCAGGTGATCGAGGGTTTGGGCGGTGTGATTATCGATTGTGACAAGGTCTATCACCACTTGCTGCAAACGGACGCAGCGATGCTCAGCGCCATTCAAAATCGTTTTCCCGGCACTGTAAATAGCGGAACTTTGGACCGAAAGGCCCTTGCAGCCATTGTTTTTGCTGACGAACAAGCTCTCAAAGACCTGAATGCCATCACCCACGGCGCAGTAAAAAGCAAAGTATTGGAAATTCTGAACACAAAGCCAAATCTGGTTGCCATAGATGCCATCGGCCTTTTTGAAGGCGGATTGGCGGAGTTTTGCGATGTGACGGTTGCCGTCACTGCTCCGGAGGAAACCCGCGTCAAGCGGCTGATGCAGCGGGATAACATTACTGCCGAACAGGCAAGTATGCGGATTGGCGGACAGAAGCCGCAGTCCTATTTTGCGCAAAAGTGTAATTTTGTTCTGGACAATAACAGCACACAGGAAATTTTCCAGGAAAAGTGCCTTGCTTTTTTTCAGAATTTGCTTACAATAAAAGAAAAACCTTAAAGGAGATTGCCTTATGGAAGAATTGAAAAAACAATTATTATTCGCTCCCAAAAATGGCTATGCCACCTTGACTGCTGAGCAAAAAGATGATATGAACGCTTACTGCAAGCGCTACGCAGCATTTTTAGATGCCGCCAAAACAGAACGGGAAGCAACCGCCTGGGCTGTGGAAACTGCAAAGGCAAACGGCTTCAAAGAACTGGTGCCCGGTATGAAAGTACAGCCCGGCGATAAGGTTTACTTCAACAATCGGGACAAGAGCATTCTGCTGGCCGTCATCGGCAACGAAAGTCTGGCAGAGGGCGCGAACATCTGCGCTGCCCACGTGGATTCTCCCCGTATGGACCTGAAGCCCAATCCTCTGTATGAGGATTCCGAGCTGGCCTACTTCAAGACCCACTACTACGGCGGCGTTAAAAAGTATCAGTGGGTTTCCGTTCCTCTGGCAATCCACGGTGTTGTATACCGCAAGGACGGAAGTCTGGTCACCATCACCATCGGTGAGGACGACAATGACCCCATCTTGTATGTATCCGACTTGCTGATTCACCTGTCTGCCGACCAACTGCAGAAGCCTGCCGCCAAGGTCATCGAGGGTGAGCAACTGAATGTACTTTTGGGCTCTGAGCCTCTCAGTGGTGTAGAAGGCGATGCCGTAAAGCTCCACGTGATGAAGCTGCTGAACGAGAAGTACGGCATTGTTGAGGAGGATTTCCTGTCCGCTGAACTGACCATCGTACCTGCAGGCCGTTGCCGTGAGGTGGGGCTGGACAGAAGTCTGCTGGGCGCTTACGGTCACGACGACCGTGTCTGCGCATACGCAGAGATGGAGCCCCTTTTCAATATGGGCACACCCAAGCACACTGCTGTGTGCATTTTGGCCGACAAGGAAGAGATCGGCTCTGTGGGTGTTACCGGTATGAAGAGCGAAGCTTTTGAATACTTTATGGAAATTCTCTGCGACGGGCAGAATGTAAAGCTGAGCCACTGCCTTGCCAATTCCTTCTGCCTGTCTGCGGACGTTTCCAATGCTTTTGACCCCAACTTCGCCGAGGTTTCCGACCGCCGGAATAACTGTAAGCTGAACTACGGCATTGCTATCTGCAAGTATACCGGCTCTCGCGGCAAGGCCGGCGCATCCGATGCCTCCGCTGAGGCTTTGGGTCACGTGCGTACCACGCTGGATAAGGCCGGTGTCCTGTGGCAGACCGCCACTATGGGCAAGGTAGACCAGGGCGGCGGCGGTACTGTGGCCGCCTATATGGCCAACCGGAATATCACCACCGTGGATGCCGGTGTGCCTGTCATCAGTATGCACGCCCCTATGGAGGTAGTCAGCAAGCTAGACTGCTATATGACTATGCTGGCCTGCAAGGCTATCTACGAGGCTTAAAGTTTACAAAAAGGACACGTCTTACGGACGTGTCCTTTCGTATTTTCTGTTTACTTTTGGGGAGAAAAATGTTATAATTCATCTGTTAAGGAGGTGAGGCTGTGCGCCGCTATTATCAGATGATTAAAGAAGCAATCCGCAAGGGTGACTGGATCTTGCTGTTACTTTGTATCATTACCACCGCGTACGGCGTGCTGATCATCGCCAGTGCCACCAACTATCTGGAATCCTTCCGTTACATCGGCATGCAGATTGTGGGCGCGATCATTGGCATTTTGCTGTTTGCCATTGTTTCCTCCATCGACGTGGAGTTTATGATGGCGCAGCGGATTTGGCTGGTGCTTTTCAACATCTTCCTTTTGGCAATGCTGATTCCCTTCGGCGAGACCATCAACGGTAACCGAAGCTGGGTTAACTTCCCCTTCCTGCCCTTTAACATTCAGGTAGCAGAAATCTGTAAAATCACTTATATTCTGATTATGGCATCGGTTATGACCGCCCATAAAGAGCGGGTCTCCTCGTTGAAATCGGTGATTACTATGGGATTCCATCTTGCACTGCTGGTAGGTATCAATATGGTACTGTCCCGGGACTTAGGTGTTTCCCTAATTTTCGTGTTTATTTTTATTGTGATGGCCTACACCGGCGGTGTAAGTTATTTGTGGTTTATTGCCGCTATCGTGGGTATTGCCGTGTTTTTTCCCATTTTGTGGCCCCTACTGGACGATTATCAGCGGCTCCGTATTGAAGTGCTATTTAATCCTGAGCTTGATGCGGCTGGTATAGGTGTCCGCTGGCATAGCGTTGAAAGTCTGCGTTCCCTCACCGGTGGCGGTATGACCGGACAGGGTTTATTTAACGGTCACCGCACCCAACACGGTGCATTGGAGGGTCAGACCACGGACTTTATCTTTTCCGCCGTTGGCGAGGAATTGGGATATGTTGGGTGTATTTCAATTCTGATTTTGCTGGGCTTGATTATTGCCCGGTGCATCTACGTGGGCATTCGCACCCACGACTATACCCGTCGACTGATTTGCTTCGGCGCGGCGGCGGCGCTCATCTTCCAAACCATTATCAACGTGGGTATGTGCACAGGCGTAAGTCCTGTTATCGGCTTAACACTGCCCTTTATCAGCTACGGCGCGTCCTCCATCGTGTCGCTGTACGCGATGCTGGGGCTGGTTTCCGGCGTATTTGCAAGACCCGCGCCTGTCTCTCACGAGCTGTATATCCGCCCGCCTATGTACTAAATAACAAAGGAGACTCTCTATGAAAGCTTTTATGGATAAGGATTTCCTGCTGGAAACTGAAACCGCCAAACACCTGTTTCACGATTACGCAGAAAGCTTACCCCTTGTAGACTATCACTGCCACCTCAATCCCCAGGAAATTTACGAGGACAGACGCTTTAACAACCTTGTAGAGGTTTGGCTGGGCGGTCAAAATCCCGACGGCAGCTATGCCGGTGACCACTACAAATGGCGCTTGATGCGCTCCAACGGTGTGGAGGAAGACTACATTACAGGCAACAAGCCTCCCTATGAACGCTTTTTGAAATTTGTAGAAACGCTGGAAATGGCAATCGGCAACCCTATGTATCACTGGTGTCACCTGGAGCTGCAGCAGTTCTTTGGTATTTACGAGCCGCTGACCGTAGGAAGCGCCCCCCGCATTTGGGAAAAGTGCAACGATATGTTGCAAAATGATCCCCAAATGTCCGCCCGCGGTTTAATTAAGAAAGCAAACGTTGCCTTTATCGGCACTACCGATGACCCCATCGACGACCTTTCCTGGCACGAAAAAATTGCGCAGGATAAGACTATTTCCGTGGTGGTCGGACCCTCCTACCGCCCTGACAAGGCTGTGAATATCCACAAGGCCGGTTGGAAGGAATACCTTGCAAAGCTTGCTTTGTCCGTAGGAAAAGAGAGCCTGCCTGCTATGACCGATGTGTTGGACGCATTGGTGCAGCGGCTGGAATACTTCCACGCTCGGGGCTGTAAGGCCAGCGACCACGGTTTGGACTATGTTCCTTTCCAAAATTATACTGTGGAGCAGGCTGACGCTGTGTATCAGAAGGCGCTCCGCGGTGAGATACTAAGCACTGAGGAAGTGGAGGGTTTCCAGACTGTCATTTTGCTCCACTTAGGCAAAGCCTACGCGCGGCTTGGCATTGTTATGCAGTTGCACTACTCCTGCCTGCGAAACAACAACGCCCGCATCTTCAAGGCGCAGGGCCCCGATACCGGTGTGGATGCCATTGCCCAAAACACCTGCGGCGGCAATCTCTCTCAGCTTTTGTCCGCGCTGGACGAATGCGGAAATTGCCCCAAGACGATTTTGTATTCTCTGAACCCTGCAGACAATGCCCAGTTGGGCACGCTCATTGGCTGTTTTCAGGACGCTTCCATTCCCGGCAAGATTCAGCACGGCTCTGCCTGGTGGTTTAACGATAACAAAACCGGTATGATTGACCAGATGGTTTCTCTGGGCAATCTGGGTCTTTTGGGTAACTTTGTGGGTATGCTCACCGACTCCCGTTCTTTCCTAAGCTATGCCCGCCACACCTATTTCCGCCGGATTTTGTGTAATTTAGTTGGCGCTTGGGTAGAAAACGGCGAATATCCCAATAGTGAATCTTCCCTTAAGAAGATTATTGAGGGTGTCAGCTACCGCAATGCCATCCGCTATTTCGACCTGTAAGAAAAGCATAACCCCCGACCGATGGGTCGGGGGTTATTTTTTATAGTTCCTCCAAGTAGGCCACGCCGGAGATATCTGCAATTTGTTCCAGGATTTCCTCGTGGTTGCTGCGTTTTTTGGTCTTTAATGTGGCCACGTAGGCGCGATTTTTATCTTCGTTATCGCCGCTTTGTTCCTGCTGGACATTGTAAATCTCAATGCCGCTATCCCGTACGGTACGCAGAAAATCTCCAAGGGAGATTGCCTCGGACAGCTCTATATAGGCCTCAAGCTGCTTGCTTTTCCGGTGCAGGTTATTATCCATACGCTGCAGCAGAGTAATTACCGTAAAAATCGCCACGCTCCCAAGCACGGCTGCCTCATAAAAACCGATACCCAGAGCAAGACCGATTCCCGCCGATGCCCAAAGGCCAGCCGCAGTGGTCAAGCCCTTAATTTGATTCCGGCGGGTAACTACAATGGTGCCTGCGCCCAAAAAGCCAATGCCGCTGATGACCTGCGCGCCCAAACGCACCGGATCGCCGGTGCCAAACACCTGATATACATACTGATTCGTCACCATAATCAGGCAGGAGCCTACGCACACCAGCATATAGGTACGCATACCGGCCGGTCTGTTTTTCATACCCCGTTCCAAACCCAGCAGGCCGCCCGTTAAAATCGCAAGCAGGATTCTGATGGCGACTGCCAGATAGGTTACTTCCCGAATTTCCATAGTTTCACCTCATTCTATCTTTATGAACGATTCCCCCGATTATTCAGCCGCAATGGCTTCGATTTCACACAGCACACCTTTTGGCAGGCTCTTCACCGCCACGCAACTGCGAGCCGGTTTGGAAACGAAGTACTGGGCATACACCTCATTAAACGCTGCAAAATCGCTCATATCTGCCAAAAAGCAGGTGGTCTTGAACACCTTCTCAAAGCCCACGCCGGCAGATGCCAGAATTGCGCCGATATTTTTGCAGCTTTGGTGGGTCTGCGCTACGATTCCTTGGGGAATTTCACCGCTAACCGGATCAATGGCAATTTGCCCCGATGTGTAAATGAACCCGTTTACTGCATAGCCCTGGCTGTAAGGGCCGATTGCCCCGGGGGCATTCTTTGTTTCCAGAATTTTCATATGGTTTCCTTTCCTTGCAACGCCTGTTCACGGCTTTGGCAGGTAAAGAGAATCACCTGCTTATTTACCGCTGTTTCCTGCAAAATTTCCAATGCTGCCTTTAAGCGCGCATCGTCAAACCGCACCAGCGCATCGTCCAAAATAAGGGGCGCATCGGGGGTCAGCTCCTCTGCCACCGCCAAACGGAGGGCAAGATACAACTGGTCAACTGTTCCGTCACTGCGCCATAATGTGCCGCGTAGGGTATTTTCGCCCTGTGCGCTTGCCTCCAGGGACAGGTCCTGGCACAGGCTCAGCTTTTGGTATCTGCCCCCTGTCAAGCGGGAGAAGAGTTCCTGCGCCCGGCCGGAGATTCGGGGCGCAAAGCGTCGCTGCAATTCGCGGGTGGCTTGCAGGAGCGTTTCCTGCGCCCGGGACAGAGCGCAATAGTATTTTTCCAAGGTTTCTATGCGGCTGTTTAGCTGGGCTTTTTGGTTTTGGAGTGTCTCCTCACTGCCCAGAGAATCCATCTGTCCCTGACACTGGCCCAGCCGCTGGTGAAGCATTTGCTTTTCAACCGCGTTTTGCGCCAGGGCTTTTTCCGTTTCCTGCCGGGAGATGGATAAGGTGTCCTCCAGCATAGGCGGCTGAATTTGCTCTCCTGCATTGGACAGCGCTTGGAGGACCTCCTCCGCCTGCCGGAAAATCCGTTGTTTTTCCTGCAGGGCTTCATAGTTTCGCAGTTGGCTGCGACAGATTTCCTCGTATTGGGACAGGCTCATACCATCGGTAAGGGCGGTCACCCCCTGGGTGTTCTCCTCCAATTGGCGGTTTAACTCTGCCAGCAGCTGCTGTCTGTTGGACAGGGTGTCTGCGTAGCTTTGCTGCGCAGCAGCATAAGCCTCCGCCGCCTGTTCCCAACTATCTTCCGGAATGTTCCGGTATTTTTCCAAAAGGGCGGCAATCTGCCCGTTCAGCTTTTTCTGTTTTCCCACGCCTAAAGCGATACAGAAAACTGCCAGCAGCAAAAATATCGCTGCGGGGATCACTTGGGAAATCGTCAGCAAAACAATGCCGAGTACCGCAAGAATACCGCCCAGAATGTAGGGAACTGGTTTTTTGCGGTCATTTTTCAGTTGCTGAAGAACTTTTGTATCCAGTTTGGCATCCGCCACTGCCTGTTCGGGGTTCTTTCCACGGAAGGTTTCGGTTACTTCCGGTGGATTGGGCAAAGGGGGTAGCAACTGGCTCTTGGTGTGGAGCGCATCCCGGGTATCCCGCAACTGCTGAAGCTGATTCAGTTTCTGCCGGATGGTATCCTGCGGGGGCAGGTTTTGGCATTCTGTTTCCGCCTGCTGCAAGGCCTGCTTTGCGGTATCCCGCTGCATTTGCGCGTTGGTTAGCTTCTGAGAAAACTGGAGCTGCTCCTTGTATCTAAGGGTCTGTTTGTGGTTTTCCAACTGCCGCTGCTGTTGATCCAGTTCTGTCTGTCGCGCCTTTATGGCAAATATTTGCTGCTGAAGGCTATGTAGCTGCTGGAGTTTCTCCTCTACATCTGCCCGTTTGGTTTCTGCCTCCGGCAGAAGGCCTTTTTTATTGAAACGGCATTTGTTTTTCAAATCCCGCAACTTTTGCGCCAGGTCATCAGACGCGCCACTCTCATCACCGGTGGTAACCAGTTCGTTTAGCCGCCGGCGGAGGGATTCGTCCTCTGTTACCGGCATATCGGAAAGCTTCAAAAATCCGGCGCGGGCATATACGCTTCGTTCCACACCCAGCAAAACCTGACCGGGAGCAGGCACACACAATTCCGGCACGGCAACGCCTGTGTCAGTTTCAAAGGCCTTCACCTCACCCATAGGGATACGGCCCTTATTCTGCCGCTGTATGGTAATTTTCCGTCCGTTCCACAGAACGTCCATAGAGCCTGACATAGGCTCGCCACTCCAGGGCGCGTAATGCTCCTTATCCGCCAGATAGCCGGTTTTCGTGCGGGAGCCGGTGTCAATGCCATAGAGCATCGCCATTAAAAATGCGCACCAGGTACTCTTTCCCCACTCGTTGTGGGCTTCAATGATATTGAGACCCTCCTCAAATTGCAAGGTCTGGTGGGATAGCTTGCCAAAGGTGGCTGTCATAGAAAGAATTTTCACGGCAGAACCACCTCCTGTCCCTCCAAAAGCCGGCGGGAAATTTCCGCTGCCAACTGGATTTCTTCTTTTTCTGCTTCACCGGCAGTTTCCAAGGCCTGCTTGAGCAGTCCAAAATAGGTGCCTTCAAAGCTATCCTCTCCCAAACTGCCCCACACGTCCACCGGGCGGGTCGTCTGATCCCGCAATACCAAATTGGGGAATTGGGAGAATTCCTGTTTCAAACTTTCCAAATTCGGCGCATCGCAACTACCGATTAAGGTAATGCGGTAATAATCCTCACTTGCCACAGGCGGTAACACGCTGCCCAAATCCTTGGGCTCTGTCTGCAAGTCATAAAATCTGGGGGTGTCCAGAGGGTGGAAACAAATGGTTGCCGTTTCCTCCAACGTCACAATATATACGCCCTTCTCCCCCTGCTCGTCATAGCCCTTGCCCATAGGGCAGCCGGGCCAGGCGCAAAGGGTTTTGCCTGCAGTAAACTGGTCGGCTTTATGGATATGTCCCAAAGCCAGATAGTCGAAATTGGAGTTAAGTACCTGCGCCTTGGTAATGGGGTTATAAGGAGAATTTACTTGTGTCGTGTCACCGTGGAAGATGCCAATGGCATATTTTTCTGTTTGCTCGGCACGGAAGCCCTCCAGCAAAGACGGACAATCCATACTGCAAAAACCAGCGCCGTAAACACGGCAATCAAGCGCCGGAATTGCCACGGACTCTATCTGCTGGGAACAGAAAATATGCACATTCTCCGGCCAAAGCTCTCTGTTCCAAGGGCTGTCCGGGGCGCAGAAATCGTGGTTGCCGGGGGTGATGAACACCGGCACCTCCATTGCCTGCAAAGCATTATATACCGTTTGATAGGTATGGGGAGTATACCCCCCGTCAAATACGTCACCGGCAAGCAGCACCAAATCACACGTTTCTTCCTTGATGATTTCAAGGATTTTACCGGGCACTGCGCCCAAGGCCTGCCGCAATTCTTCCCCGTGACCTTGCAGGGGAGCGCCTAAATGCCAATCAGCGGTGTGCAGTATCTTCATCGTAGCAATCCACCCTTTCTACTTTTTTGCAAAGTCCGGTTTGAGAATCGACGGTAAACAAAACCGCCTCCATTTTGGTAGGGCCATCCGCCCAGCGGTAACGTTCCGGCAAATCGCCCTTGAATTTGGCAATGGACAGGTCGGGACGAATACCCAAAACAGAATGTTTCGGGCCGGTCATACCCAAATCTGTCACGTAGCCTGTTCCCTTAGGCAGCACTTGCGCATCGGCGGTAGGCACGTGGGTATGGGTGCCCCACAGGGCGCTGATACGGCCGTCCAGCATATAGCCCATCGCCAGTTTCTCAGAAGTAGCCTCTGCGTGAAGCTCTACCAAAATCAGCTTGGTATCGATTTCTTTCAGGATTTTTTCCACCTGCAGAAAAGGATTGTCCGGGGTGTAATCCATATTCACCCGGCCTTGCAGGTCAATCACCGCCACGGAGCCGGCCTTGGTTTCAAAAATGCCGTAACCAACACCGGGGGCCTGGGGGGCATAGTTGGCGGGACGAATGATACGGGAATTGTCCTCCATATAAGTCACAATTTCCCGCTTGGCATAGGTGTGATTGCCCATAGTAATCACGTCTGCGCCGGCATCGAAAATCTCCTCCGCCTGCCCGGGTGTAATACCCACCACAGATGCATTTTCCCCATTGACCACCACGAAATCCGCATTCGTTTTCCTTTTCAGCCAACGCAAGCTATAGCACACCCGATTCATTCCGGGATTGCCAACCACATCGCCTACTGCCAATACTTTAAAATCCATAGTGTTACCTACATTCTAAATTAGATTTATACTTCTATTATACACAAGAAGAGAATTTCACGCAAGTATACAATAAAAAATGTAGGGGCGGCCAATGGCCGTCCGTTTCCTCGCGCCAAATAAACCTTTACAGACGAGCAATGCTCGCCCCTACAAT
>JAZNDB010000200.1:0-5944 GCA_045587845.1 Faecousia sp. | reverse complement strand
ACCAAGGCAAAGCAATTTGCCGCCCTCAATATTTTTACCTTAGAGGATCTCATTTGCCACTTCCCCCGTGGATACGAGGACCGCACCAGGCTCATTCCCGTTGAAAAATTAGAGCCGGACGTCCCCGCCTGCTTTAAGGCTACGGTGATGAACACCCCCAGAACCACCCATATCCGCAAGGGTCTGGATATTACCAAGGTGCAGGTGGCAGACCACACGGCGCGGCTCACACTGACCTTTTTTAATCAAAAATATACCGCTGAGCAGCTTCAGTACGGCAAGGAATATATTTTCTACGGCGCGGTATCGGGAGATTTTGTCGGCTATAATATGACCTCTCCTGTGTTTGAAGAATTGGACAGCGCGCCCTTAACCACCCGCCGGGTGCTGCCCATTTATCCGCTGACGGCAGGACTATCCAATGCCTCGGTGCTGAAAGCGGTGCGTCAGGCATTGGCAATTTGCGATGCCCCCCGGGAGATTATCCCCCAGCAGGTGCGCCTGGAATATGGCATCTTGCCTGCGGAAAGAGCCTATTACGCCATTCACGAGCCGGGCTCTATGCAGGAGGCGGAAATGGCGAAGAAACGGCTGATTTTCGAGGAGTTTTTCGTGTTTTCCGCAGGCCTTGCCCTGATGCGGGCAAAGCGGGCCACCAAGAAAGTGCCTGCGTACAAAAATTGCGATTTGGCCCCATTCAAAGCTGCGTTGCCCTTTACCCTCACAGGGGCCCAGAGCCGCGCCATTGACGAAATTGCCGCAGATTTTGGTGGCGGCGCGCCGATGAACAGATTGGTGCAGGGCGACGTGGGCAGCGGCAAGACGATGGTGGCTGCTGCGGCGGCCTATTTGGCGGTGCAAAATGGCTATCAGGCGGCTATGATGGCGCCTACGGAAATTCTGGCGGAGCAGCATTTTGCCTCGCTATCCAAGTTGTTGACACCCCTGGGCATCTCTGTTTGCCTGCTCACAGGCTCTCTTACCCCCAAGCAAAAGCGGCTTGTGCGGGATAAGATTGAAACGGGACAAGCCCAACTGGTGGTGGGTACCCACGCGCTGGTGTCGGAGGCTACCGTGTTTCAGAATTTAGGCCTGGTGATTACCGACGAGCAGCACCGCTTTGGGGTTTCCCAGCGCTCGGCGCTGACAGGCAAGGGGCTTGACCCCCACGTTTTGGTGATGTCCGCAACCCCCATTCCCAGAACGCTGGCGCTTTTAATGTACGGGGATTTGGAAGTGTCCATACTGGACGAGCTACCTCCCGGCAGAGAGGTTGTTGACACGTTTTTGGTCAACGAGAGCTATCGGGCCCGCATCAACGCCTTTATCCGCAAGCACGTATCCGAAGGACACCAGTGCTTTGTGGTGTGTCCTGCGGTGGAGGAAGCCGAGGGGCTGGACCTGAAATCTGCAGAAACCTGGGCAGAAACCCTGCAAAAGACCGTGTTCCCCGACCTGCGGGTGGCGCTGCTCCACGGACAGATGAAGGGCGCGGAAAAAGAGGAAATTATGGCATCCTTTGCCCAGGGCAACGCGGATATTCTGGTGGCGACCACGGTGATTGAGGTGGGTGTGGACGTACCCAATGCCACCTTGATGGTCATTGAGGACGCAGACCGCTTTGGTCTTTCCCAGCTCCACCAGTTGCGGGGCAGAGTGGGCAGAGGCAAAGCAAAAAGCCACTGCGTGCTGTTCTCCCAAAACAAAAATGCTGAAACCCTGCAACGGCTGAAAGCCCTGTGCAAAACCAACGACGGCTTCCAAATTGCCGAGGAGGATTTGCGCTTACGGGGTCCGGGCGATTTCTTTGGAGCAAGGCAGTCGGGACTTCCTGCCTTTCGGGTAGCCAACCTGAGCTGCGATTTGCAGACCTTAAAGGCGGCGCAAGCCGCATCTGCCCGCTGGATTGATACCCAGGGAACGGCAAACACCCCTGAGGCAGAGGCGCTGCGAGGCCGTATTGCCCAGCTATTTGCCCGCGCCGAAGGAACAATGAATTAAAAAGAGCCTCCCTTTACACAAGGGAGGCTTAAAGGAGTTTCTATGAAAAAAACTGTACTATATAGTATTTGGGGCGTTCTGTACTGCGCCTGTGTGGGATTCAGCTTTGTGAAAGACCCCACTGCGGGGGAAAAGGTGTTTCTTGTGGCGCTGAGTTTGGGGTTTTTTGTCCCGCCCTTTCTTTTGCAGTGGCAGGCAAAAAAAGAAAATGACCGCAAAGCCCTGTTGGCTTTGCGGTGCATAAGCGGCGGTGTTTTGGCCCTTTCCGTTATCTTGCTGGCGCTGAACTTCCTGTCGGTGTATTTCTCAGCGAAAGCAGGCCTTACGCTGTATGTACTGCTGGTAATGTTCTCTGCGCCGATGGTTTGCGCCCAGTACTGGTTTTTGGGCCTGTTTTTATGGGCAAGCCTGCTGATGGTCACCCTTCAAGGCAAGCGCCCTTATCAAAAGTAATCACCAGATAGTAAGTGCCTTGGCGGTTTTCTGCCAGGGCATTTTCTAATGCCTTGCGAATACTTTTTTCTTGTCCGCACAGGTCGTGGGGAATGGCAATGTCAAAAATCAGATTGATATGCCCGCTTTTGACCATACGGAAATCGTGGAGGGTCAGACGGGAATCGAAAGCAACAAGGGCATCTGTGAGCAGTTGGCGGAGCTCATCGGTTTCCGGGTCGCCGATGACCACAGGGTCGTAGTGAATCACCAGATGCACACCCAGCTCCTGCAGGCATTGCCGTTCCAGATTGTCAATCAGTTCGTGGCAGTATAACGGGTCTTGCCTTTGATCCATTTCCACGTGCAAACTACCGAAGCGCTGACCGGGACCATAATCGTGGACCATCAAATCGTGGTAACCCAGCACGGCCTCCTCCTGCCGCATAAGTTGCACAATTTCCCTTTGTAATTCGGGGCTGGCAGATTCTCCCAGCAGAGGACTGATGGTTTCCTTTATGGCCTGGGCGCCACTGTAAAGAATAAAGGCGGCAACTCCCAGACCCACAAAGCCGTCCAAATGCCAACTGATAAAGCGCTCTGCAATGGCGGCAGCCAGAACCGCAAGGGTAGAAATGCAATCGTTGCGGCTGTCTGCGGCAGTGGCAAGCAGCGTGGTGGAATCGATGTGCTTGCCAAGCCGGGTGTTAAACAGGGCCATCCATAGCTTTACCAGCATAGATGCAGCCAGCAGAAGGAGCATTGGCACAGACAGGGGCGTATGCTCCGGATTCTGAATTTTTTCAATGGAGGTTTTGGCCAGTTCAAAGCCGATCACAATAATCATAACCGCTACGGCAAGGCCGGACAGGTATTCGTAGCGGGCGTGACCGTAGGGGTGATTCTCGTCCGCAGGCTTTTCTGCCAGCTTAAAGCCGACAAGGGTTACAATGGAACTGCTGGCGTCAGACAGATTGTTGATAGCGTCGGCAATTACGGAAACGGCTCCGGAGATGGCGCCAATGAGGAATTTTACCCCGAACAGCAGCAGGTTACACACAATTCCCACTACGCCTGCCAGCTTTCCTGCGGCAGAACGCACCTTTGGGTCAGTGGCAGGCGCGCCCTTCGGCAGAAAAGTTTTCATTAGAAATTTTGTCATAGATACCCCCGAAACGAGTGGTTTTTAAAACTTTTTAACAAACTCTACTGACAGTAGAGCTTGAAATTCTACCCACAGGAGCAGAAAAAACAGCGACTCCACGTTTTGTGCCTTTCAAAATTGGGCACATTCGTTTACACTAGCATTACCATAATTATACTCTGGTCAGGGCAATCTGTCCAGTATTTTAAGGAGAAAAGAAATGGCCTATCGTATTGTGACCGATACCTGCTGCGATTTTCCGGAGCAGATGTATGCAGAATTAAATTTGGCGGTGGCACGCCTGTCCGTGCATTATAAGAGCGAAAGCGTGAAAGAATATCCGGAAGCCTGGCTGAAGCAGGTATATGACGGCCTGCGCTCTGGAGAAGAGGCAACCACCTCCGCTGCCAACCCCCAGGATTGGCAGGATGTAATTGAGCCTATTGTCAAAGGTGGCGAGGATGCACTGGTGCTGGCATTCTCCTCCGGCCTTTCCACCACGTATCAGTCTGCGGTGATTGCCGCCGGGGAGCTGATGGAAGCATACCCCGAGAGAAAAATCTGTGTGGTGGACACTCTGAGCGCATCTATGGGTCAGGGCTTGCTGGTCTGGTATGCCTGCCAAAAGCGGGATGCCGGCCTGTCCTTGGAGGATTTGACCCAGTGGTGTGAGGAGACAAAACACAAGGTCTGCCAGTGGTTCACAGTTGACGATCTGCACTTTTTGAAGCGTGGCGGCCGTATCAGCGCGGCAACTGCCGTTGTGGGTACGATGCTGCAGATTAAGCCCATTCTCCACGTTGACGAAAACGGAAAGCTGATCAATATGGCAAAGAGCCGCGGCCGTAAGGCATCCATCGAGGCGCTGGCCAAAAAGGTGGAGGAGCTGGGAATCCCCGGCGCCAACGACACGGTGTTTATCAGCCACGGCGACTGCCTGGAGGATGCAAACCAGTTGGCCGCCATTCTCAAGGAACGCTACTGCGTGAAAAATGTGGTCATTTCCTATGTGGGCGCGGTGATTGGCTCTCACTCCGGTCCCGGCACATTAGCGATGTTCTTTATAGGAGAAAAACGATAAAAACAAACGGGGATATCCCACAAGGATATCCCCGTTGTTGCATATTTACCGATACATTTGTAGGGGTCGGCGCCCACGACGACCCGTCTTTTCGACCGAACGTGTGTAATCATACTTTCTCACCGGCGAGAAAATATGCAAAGAGCCGCCGGGAAACGTTTCGTAGGTTTCCCGGACCCTTCCCACGACCAAAGGGGGAAGTGGCACGAAACCGTTACTGCAAACAAGCTTCCTTGCACTTCCCCCTTATGGAATCCCCTTCGTAGGTGTTTTGCGGTCAAATTTTCTTCAGGATGATGGCGGTGCGGGGCGGCAGATATAAGGATATTCCTGGGCGTCCGCTTTTCTCCCCGGCGGAATACCGCTGGTGATAGATCCGGCCAAAGCCGCCGTAGCAGAAATCGTCGGTTGACATAATAACATCGTATTCGCCCGCAGTTTCTACAGGGATAAAGTACCCCTCATAGGCGTTTTCCGGGTGGAAATTAAAGACGAACACCAGGTTTTTCTTCTGATATGCCAACACTTTTTTGGAGTTGTCTACCAGAAGCTGCTTATCCGCGCTGCCCAAAAGCCGCGTTTGTTTACATAACTTTATGGCGTCCTGCTCGAAATCCCGCAGGTAATGGTAGCGCAGGTTTTTGTCGTCTGCCAAATGCCACTGCCGGCGGCAGTAGTGATAGCTCCAACCGTTTCCCTCTCTGGGGAAGTCGATCCACTCGGGGTGTCCGAATTCGTTGCCCATAAAGGTCAGATAGCCGTCGCCGCCCAGGGTCATTGTCAGCAGGCGGAGCATCTTGTGCAGGGCTAATCCTCTGTCAATCACAAGGCTTTCACTACTCTTTGCCATAGACCAGTACATCTCCTGGTCGCACAGGCGGAACATAAGGGTCTTATCACCCACCAGCGCCTGGTCGTGGCTTTCGCAGTAGCCGATGACCTTTTCTTTGGGTCTGCGGGTGGTCAGCTCATAATAAATATGGTGTAAATCCCAATGCTCGTCCGGCACTTCCTTCAGCAGCTTAATCCACATATCCGGTTCGCCCATAGCAAGGCGGTAGTCAAAGCCAATGCCGCCGTCTTTAATAGGAATGCACAATCCGGGCAGGGCAGACATATCCTCGGCAATGAGAATCACGTTGGGTTTCACCTGCCGGCACAGTGTGGTTGCCAGCTGCAGATAGGTCACCGCCTCCACATCGGTGTTCAGGGAGAAATACTTGCTGTAATCGGTGAACGCTGTACCCAGGCCGTGGTCGTGATAGAGCATTGAGGTGATGCCATCA
>JAZNDB010000199.1:0-3204 GCA_045587845.1 Faecousia sp. | reverse complement strand
CCAAATTCCAATACCGTTCTACCCTGCGCAGCTCTCACCACACGATTCGCTTTGGTTGCAATCAGACTTTGGTGGTTGATAGTCAGCAAAATGAAGGTTTCAATCAACTGCGCTTCAATTGCAGGCGCACGGATTGTCATAATGGGCTCCCTGGGGAAGATAGGTGTTCCTTCGGGAACTGCCCAAATATCACCGGTGAACCGGAAGTCCTCCAAATATTTCAAAAAGCCCTCGCTGAACAGCTTTCTTCCCCGCAAGTATGCGATATCCTCAGCAGTAAAATGCAAATTTTGAATGTAATCCACAATCTGCTCTAAGCCTGCTGCAATGGCAAAACCGCCATTGTCGGGACATTGACGGAAGAACACGTCAAAGTAACAAATTCTATCCTTATAGCCCTTTTCAAAATAGCCGTTTCCCATTGTGAGTTCATAGAAATCGCAAAGCATTGTCATATTTAATTTGGTTTGTGTATTCATTTGTAACACCTCGCATTTAATCTTACTTGATATTATAAAATATTTTACAAAAAATGCAATCCCTTTATTGACAGTTCTTGCTTTTAGGTCTATATTGTGTATAAAGAATGGAGGTAATTTTATGGAACTTTCAGTTGGTATGAAAGGTACTGCTTCAACCACCGTGGAACGGGAGGATACCGCCTGCGAAGTTGGTTCCGGTTCTCTGCTGGTTTACGCTACGCCTTGTATGGTAGCCCTGATGGAAGGCGCTGCCTGTGAGGCGATTGCACCTGCAATGAGTGAGAAAAAAACATCCGTTGGTACAGAACTGAATATCTCCCATCTGTCTGCCACGCCTGTGGGACTGGAAGTATGGGCAGAGGCGGAAGTTATCAAGGTTGACGGCAGCGCCATTACTTTTCATATTACCGCATACGACGAAAAGGGAAAAATCGGTGAAGGAACACATAAGCGTTATATTGTAACAACTCAGCGTTTCTTGGATAAAACCTATTCAAAATTATAATTTAAGGAGAGAGAAAAATGGGAAAATTAAAAGCTTTTCTTCAGAGGAAAAACATAATTTTTTCTGGCAAGCGCTATGGTATTGATGCATTGGGCGCTATGGCGCAGGGATTGTTCTGCACGTTACTGGTCGGCACAATTCTCAACACCATCGGACAGCAATTCAACATCGAGTTTCTCAACCGAATCATTGTTACCTTAAAATCCGGTGATAGCTTAATTGCATACACTGTTGGTGGTCTGGCATCCGCTATGGTTGGCCCCGGCATTGCCGTGGCAATCGGCTTCGCCTTGGGTTGTCCAAATCTGGTGCTGTTTTCACTGATACCCGTTGGCTTTGCTGCCAACGCAATTGGTGGCGCAGGCGGACCTTTGGCTGTTTACTTTGTAGCTATTGTGGCATCTGAGTTCGGCAAGCTCGTTTCCAAAGAAACCAAAATTGACATTCTGGTTACTCCCATCGTGACTATTTTGGTTGGTATCGGTCTTTCCTGCCTGATTGCTGCGCCTATCGGTAAAGCCGCACAGGCCGTCGGTACTGCCGTAATGTGGGCCACCGAGTTACAGCCCTTCTTTATGGGTATTCTCGTTTCTGTGATTATCGGCATTGCGCTGACATTGCCTATCAGTTCTGCAGCCATCTGCGCTGCCTTCGGTTTAACAGGTTTAGCCGGCGGCGCTGCTGTTGCAGGCTGCTGCGCCCATATGATTGGCTTTGCCGTAATGAGCTTTAAAGAAAACCGCTGGGGCGGACTGGTTGCCCAGGGCATTGGCACCAGTATGCTGCAAATGCCCAACCTGGTGAAGAATCCCCGCTGCTGGATTCCTCCTGTTTTGGCCTCTGCTATTACCGGCCCTATTGCTACCTGCCTGTTCAAATTTCAAATGAATGGCGCACCTGTCTCTTCCGGAATGGGCACCTGCGGTCTTGTGGGACAGATTGGTGTTTACACCGGTTGGGTGAATGATATTGCTTCCGGTGCAAAAGCTGCTATCACACCTATGGATTGGATTGGTATGGCGCTGATTTGCTTTATTCTTCCCGCAATTTTAAGCTGGGCGTTCTGCGAAATTCTGCGCAAGCTGAATTGGATTAAAGAGGGCGACCTGAAACTTGACTTGTAAAAAGCCACACCGGCATACCAAACGGTATGCCGGTGTTTTTATATATTCTCTTGCAAAATCAGTTCCAGCGCAGCTGAAATTGCCGATTGTCGTACCTTCTCACGGTCACCGGAAAAGCAGTATTTTTTTGCGTATTGTTTATTGGTATCGCAGTAACCGATATACACAGTGCCAACAGGGTTTCCAAAATCGTCACCACCGGGCCCTGCAAGCCCCGTAACAGAAATCGCAACATCTGATTGCAAGTATTTGCGAACACCCTCTGCCATCGCTTGAGCAACCTGCGCAGATACTGCGCCATATTGCGCCAGCATTTCCCCATCCACACCAAGTATATTTTCCTTTACCCAGTTGGTATAGGAGATTACACCGCCTTTATAAACTTCAGAACTTCCGGGAATTGCGGTAAGTGCCGCGCCAATACCGCCGCCGGTACAACTCTCAGCCGTGGCTAAGGTTTTTCCACTTAATGCGCGCAGCACATCACAGGTAAGGCTCGTCATCGTACTTCACCGCAATCTTTTCAACAGTTTCCAAGGCCTCCAAAATCAACGCCTCTCTGTCCAGTTTTTTCTCCGCATTGATAAGCTGACCGATGGTAGGCTTTGTTTTTGGGTGCTTTGGTGTAAATACTGTGCAGCAATCTTCGTAGGGCAGCACAGAGGTTTCCATTGTGCCAATCTTACGGGCAATGGTAACAATTTCTTCCTTATCCATACCGATTAACGGCATAAAGATTGGAATATCCACAACCGAGCCAGTTACTTGCATAGCCTGCATTGTCTGACTTGCTACCTGACCCAGATTCTCACCGGTAATCAATGCTCCACAACCGTCCTGCAAAGCGATTCTCTGAGAAATTTCCATCATAAACCGCCGCATAATCAAGGTAAAAAATTCCTCAGGACAATTATCACGGATTTCCTCCTGGATTTTTGTAAATCCAACAATATTCACGGTCATTCTGCCGCAGTATTTGGTAACCAACCGCGCCAACTCCATAACCTTATTTTTGGCAAGTTCAGAGGTGTAAGGATAGGAAAAAAAGTGAACACACTCCACTTCCACACCGCGCTTTGCAATCATATATGCT
>JAZNDB010000198.1:0-7286 GCA_045587845.1 Faecousia sp. | reverse complement strand
GGTGACCGTTTTGAACCCTGTGGACGAGACCTTCCATTTTGCATCTGACCACGGTGAAGCAAAGACCGTTACTCTGCAGGCCGGCAGAAATGAGATTTCTGTGCCCTGCCACTTTGATAAATCAGGTCGCGATGAGGTCTCTTTGGAACTGGTGCGGGAAAGCGACGGCAAGCTGTTTAAGCGCTACTATCCTGTGACGGTTATTTATGAGCCCATTCAGCTGCAGTTTACGCTCCCTGAATACCGTTGCAATTTCTACCCCGGCCAGGACTACTCCAAGATTGCAGGTAAAGTTATTGCAAACAAGCCTGTTACCTTGAAACTGGAAGGCCCCGGCATTGAAACCACCGTAATCAATCCCGAGGCAGACGGCAGCTTCTGTTTTGATACACCCAACTTCCAGGAGGGTGAGGCCTGGCTGACCGCTACCATTGAGGGAGAAGAAAAGAAGCAGAAGATTCGCCGCTTGGCGCCTACCGGCCATACAATGGCTTGGATTTCCAAGGGCAATTTGGTTGTCAATGGCGAGCCTGTGCTGGTAAGAAAGATGTTCTCTCCCAGATTCCGCGGCGGTACATACTGCATCAACAAATACGAAAACGAGAAGGACAACTTCCACGAAACCCGAATTGTGGAGCAGCAGGAAGGCTTTGTTGCGCCTGATCCCGTGCTGGGACGTGTTCTGAAACTGCCGAAAGACGAGATTTTCGAGGACGGAATGCCCAACCAGGAAATGCTTGCGTACTACGATAAGCTGATCGAGGAGCATAAGGACAAGGACTTTGTGTTATACTACCTTGCTGACGAGCCTGAGTGCAGACGCCTTTCTCCCATTTATCTCAAGAATATTTACGATTATTTCTGTGAAAAAGACCCCTATCACGTAATTAACATCGTCAGCCGTAATGCAAGAGCCTTTGTGGAGTGCGCTGACTGGATTGAAGCCCATCCGTACCTGCAGCCTGAAACTATGGAAGACGGACGTCGTATTCACGGCCGTCCCGTCAGAACGCTGGGCGGCTTCCTGGATGTGATCGGCGATTTGAACAGACCGGACAAGTGCGTGGGTTACCTGCCTCAGGCTTATAGCTACGGCGCTGCCATCAAAGCATCGGACTTCCCCACGGTGGACGAGCATATTTGCGCAAGCTGGGCAGGTATGATTCACGGCGGCAAGTCTATTCGTCCTTACGCGTTTGGCGATTTGTACGACCGTCCTCAGGTTACCGAGGGCTGCCGCTACGTGTTCGCAAGTATGGAGGCGCTGGAAGATTTCCTGCTGTTTGGTAAGCGGGAAGTGCTGCTGAGAACCAACGATGCGGAGGCTGTCCTTTATGAGCACAATGGGGAAAAGGCATTCGTGCTGGTAAACTTCAATATGGAGCCCCAGACCGTTACTTTGGAAGGTATCAGCGGTAGCTGGCATCACTTCCGTCACGGCGGAATGATTACCGGCAACACCTTCAACCTGAAGCCGTTGGAGGTTGTTATCGGTACCAGCGCTGTGCGGGATGCAGGTCTTCCCACCTATCAGGAAGTAATTGCCCTTGTGGAAAAATTAGAGGCAGAACGTATTGCTGGATACAGTAAGCTGGTTCCTCTGTGGCGGAAGTTTGGCTTTACTACTCAAGGCTTGGACCTGCTTAATAAATTGAAACTCTTTGACGGTGTTCGGGAGAATCAAGGTTTCGTTACCCGCAAAAACGGCGAGCGCTTTATTGAGCTTGACTTTACCAAGGTGGAGCTTTCCTTCAACAAGGTAGTTATCAGCGGTTGGGAAGTAAACGACCGGAATGTTGTGCTGAAGTTCAGAAACAACGGCGAGTTGGAAGATGCTGCAATCGACCATACCGAAAACAAGGAGCACTCCGTGACCTTCTATCTGAAAGATACTATCAGCCCCGATGCAATGCATTTGGAATTTGTTGCAGAAGAGCAGATGGAAATCTACGAGATCGAGGCGTTCTAATTGCATAAACCCCAAAAACAGGACACGTAATGTGTCCTGTTTTTTGTTAGACCAGACACGAAAACGACAAAATGCCTTGCAATATAATTAAGATTTGTTATAATAAAGCCATGTGCAATAGCGCATAATCCAAACGCCCAAGAATAATACAAAAAAATGGGTAACTGCCACGGCATCTCACTTTGGAAAGCAAAGGGGAAATTTTAATGAACATAGCGGGGGCAGAGCAGGGCTTTAACAGGTTAAGTCTTGCAGAAAGGAGTAATCGTGGAACAAATGTACAAAATAAATTTGGATGGCAAGCTGGATGAGGTCGCTTGGGAAAGCGCCAAAACATTCACAGACTTCCGTAGAATCAAAAATGAGGGCGGCGAAATTGTAGATGTGCAGACCGTCTTCAAGATTCTTCCGGACAAGGACCGTGTCTACTTCGGTTTCAGGTGCTTTGAGCCTGAAATGGGTCGGGTAGAAGAGGTAGACAGCAAGGTGTCTATTTGGGGCTCTGACCGAGTGGAATTGTTTATCTCTCCCTCCGGCGGCACCTATGATTATTATCAGTTCATTACCTTCTTCGGAAGAGAACAGCGGGCAAATTATTATGCAGAGGGCGGCAATATTCGTCCCGATCCCTACGCGCCCGATTGGAAGAGCGCTGTTTACAAGGGCAAGGATTTCTGGTCTGCAGAGATGGAAATTCCTATGATCGCTTTCTATATGACCGGCAACGACAATTTGAGCAACACCTGGCTGCTGAACCCCACCCGTTGCCGTACCGACCCCAGAATTGGCCGTGGCTATTGCCTGTCCTCCCCTTGTATGCTGGACAGAGGCTTCAGAGAGTTCGATAAATTCCTGGTGGTAGATGGCTTCCCCAAGCGTCCTGCGGAGGACGATTTGCGGATTGCATCTGCAGAAATTGAAATTCAAAGTGTAAGCGATGCAGGCTGTGACGGCATTATGCAGGTAACCGTTTTGAACCCTGTGGACGAAACCTTCCATTTTACATCCGACCACGGCGAGGCAAAGACCGTTACCCTACACGAGGGTAATAATGTGTTTTCTGTGCCCTGCCACTTTGATAAATTAGGTCGCGATAAGGTCTCCTTGGAGCTGGTGCGAGAAAGTGACGGCAAGCTGTTTAAGCGTCACTATCCCGTAAAAGTCACCTATGAACCCATTGTGCTGCAGTTCACGCTCCCCGAATACCGCTGCAATTTCTACCCCGGTCAGGACTACTCCAAGATTGCAGGTAAAGTTATTGCAAACAAGCCTGTCACACTGAAACTGGAAGGCCCCGGCATTGAAACCACCGTGATTGCCCCCGAGGCAGACGGCAGTTTCTGCTTTGACACACCCAATTTTGAAATCGGTGAGGCCTGGCTGACCGCCACCATCGAGGGTGAAGAAAAGAAGCAGAAGATTCGCCGTTTAGCGCCTACCGATAAGATGATGACCTGGGTTTCCAAGGGCAGTTTGATTGTCAACGGCAAGCCCACGCTGTCCAGAGTGATGTTCTCTCCCTCTTACCGTGGCAGTAAGGTATCCTATGAATTGTATCTGGCAGATAATTTCCACGAAACCAGAGAGTTGGTATCGCAAAATGGCTTTGTAGCGCCGGATCCCGTACTGGTGCGTGTTCTGAAAATGCCGAAATCCGAGATTTTCGAGGACAGAATGCCCAGCGACGAGATGTTTGAATACTACGATAAGCTGATTGAGCGGAATAAGGACAAGGATTTTGCCTTCTACTACCTTGCTGACGAGCCTGAGTGCAGAGGCCTTTCTCCCGTTTATTTGAAGCATATTTACGATTATTTCTGCGAGAAAGATCCCTATCACGTGGTGAATATGGCCAGCCGCAGCTGCAGGACCTACTTGGATTGCGCAGACTGGTTTGAGACCCACCCTTACATCATTCCCGAGGATATGGGAGACGGCCGTCGGGTTTACTCCCGTCCGCTGAACAGCCTGGGTGGTTATGTGGATGAGATTGCCAAGCTGAACAGACCGGATAAAACCATCGGCGTTGTGCCGCTGATTTATAGCTATGAGGGCGTAAGCCGTTATGCAGATTACCCCAACTTAGATGAGATTTGCGCCGGCACCTGGGCGCCGATGATTCACGGCGGTAAGTCTGTGCGTCCCTACGCATTCGGCGATATGTATGACCGTCCTGCTTCCAAGGAGGGTATCCGTTATCTGTTCTCCAGCTTTGAGGCTTTGGAGCAGAACCTGCTGTTTGGCAAGCGGACTACCTTGCTGAGAACATCTGACGCGGAGGCAGTACTTTATGACAGCGGTGACGAAAAGATCTTCGTGGCTGTTAACTTTAAGCAAGAGCCCCAGACCGTTACACTGGATGGTATCAGCGGCACCTGGCATTACTTCCGCCGTGGCGGCACGCTCACAGGCAATACCTTCACCCTGAAGCCGTTGGAGGTTATGATTGGCACCAGCGAAGTGAAGGATGCAGGACTGCCTACTTATGAGGAAACGGCTGCTTTGATTGATAAGCTGGAAGCTGAGCGGGTTGCTGGCTGCAGCAAGCTGGTTGCTTACCGTCACGATATTCCCTGTACGAAAAACGGCGTAAGTATGTTTGCCAGATACAAGCTGCTTGACGGCGTGCGGAACAATCTGGGTATGCGTGTAGACAAGCAGGGGGATCGTTTCTGCGAACTGGATTTGACCAAGGTTAAGGTGGAATTCAGCAAGGTTGTTATCAGCGGCTGGAATATGAAGGCCAATGTGGCGCTGAAGATCAAAAACGGCGAGGAGTGGACTTCTCCTGCATTTACGGAGATTAAGGCTACAGAAACGGATATTACCTATATCTTGAAGGAAACCGTCAGACCCGATGCAATTCGTATGGTATTCTCTGGCGATGAGAGTATGGATATTTCCGAATTTGAAGTATTCTAAATAAGCAAAAAACAGGACACGTTATGTGTCCTGTTTTTGTTTAAATAAGCGCAAAAAAAGCTTGCAATATAGCGGTGTTTTGTTATAATGAGGCTGTGTGTGGGATACACATATTCCCAATATCCAAGGGGACAAGCCTTGGGTGTCTGCCCTTGCTATCAGGCCGCAAAAAGGCTTGAAAATATTTGTTTTTATCGCAGGTGGCAGTGCGTGACTTTTGAAAAAAGATGCGCAGAAAGGAGTAAAAATGGAAGACATCAAAATTGTTCTGGACGGCAAAATGGATGAGGCCGCCTGGGAAAGCGCCAAAACAATCACAGACTTCAGAAGAATCAAAAACGAGGGCGGCGAGATTGTAGATGTGCAGACGATCGTCAAGGTTCTGCCCTGCAAGGATCGCGTTTACTTTGGCTTTATGTGTATGGAGCCTGAGATGGATCGCACAGAAAAGGAGGATCCGGACTATTCTATTTGGGGCTCTAACCACTTGGAATTGTTCATTTCGCCCTCCGGCGGTACATACGATGTTTATCAGTTTATCACCTTCTTCAGCAGAGATCCCCGGGCAAATTATTATGCTGAGGGCGGTAATATTCAGCCTGACCCCTACGCGCCGGATTGGAAGAGCGCTATTTGCAAGGGTGAGGATTTCTGGTCTGCAGAGATGGAAATTCCGCTGACCGCTTTTTATATGACCGGCAACGACAATATGAGCGACACCTGGCTGATTAACCCCACCCGTTGCCGTATCGATCCCAGAGTTCCCCGGGGATACGTGCTGTCTTCCGCTTGTGAACTGGAAACAGGGTTTTGGGAATTCCAGAACTTCTTAGAGATTAAGGATATGCCTATGCGTCCCGCGGAGGACGATTTGAGAATTATCTCTGCCGAAACCAATATGAAGCGTCAGGACGAAAAGGGCTACTACGGCGAAATAACCGTGGCGGTACAATGCCCTGTGAATGAGACCTTCCGTTTTGCTTGCGACCATACAGAGGAAAAAGTCGTTTCCTTGGAGGCAGGCAAAAATGAGTTTACCGTGCCTTGTTTCTTCGGAAAACTGGGTCGCGATAAGGTTACCCTGGAGCTGGTACGGGAAAGTGACGGAAAGGTGTTTAAGCGCCGTTACCCTGTAACCATTACCTACGAGCCCATTAAACTGCAGTTTACGCTCCCTGAATACCGCTGCAATTTCTACCCCGGTCAGGACTATTCCAAGATTGCAGGCAAGGTCATTGCCAGCAAGCCTGTCACCTTGAAGCTGGAAGGCCCCGGCATTGAAACCACCGTGGTTACCCCCGATACAGACGGCAGCTTCCTGTTTGAAACTCCCAATTTTGAGACAGGTGAGGCCTGGCTGACCGCTACCATCGAGGGAGAAGAAAAGAAACAGAAGATTCGTCGCCTGGCGCCCACAGGCCATACAATGTCCTGGATTTCCGGCGGCAACCTGATTGTCAACGGTGAGCCTGTTTTGACAAGAGTGATGTTCTCTCCCAAATACCGCGGCGGTACCTATTGCATCAACAAATACGAAACCGACAATTTCCACGAAACACGATTTGTGGAGCAGCAAATCGGCTTTGTGTATCCCGACGCTGTGAGAATGCGGGTCTTGAAAACACCCCTTAAGGAGATCTATGAGGACGTTATGCCCTGTCAGGAATTGCTTGATTACTACGACAAGCTGATTGAGAACAACAAGGAAAACGACTTTGTGTTCTACTACCTGGCCGATGAGCCGGAATGTACCGGCGATTCTCCTATTTACCTGCGGCACGTTTATGAGTATATTGCAGAGCGTGACCCCTATCACGTGATTAACATCGTCAGCCGCAGCGCAAGAGCCTACGTGGAATGCGCAGACTGGTTTGAGCCCCATCCCTACTTGTTGCCCGAAACACTGGATGACGGCCGCCATATTCACGGCCGCCCCCTCAGAACGCTGGGTGGCTACCTGGATGTGATTGGAAATCTGAACAGACCCGACAAGTGTATTGGTTATCTGCCCCAGGCGTATAGCTACGGCGGCATTATCAATACCGCGCAGTATCCCACAGTAGATGAGATTATTGCTTCCAGTTGGGCAGGTATGATTCACGGCGGTAAGTCCATTCGTCCCTACGCATTCGGCGATTTGTACGACCGTCCTCAAGTTACGGAAGGCTATCGCTATATGTTCTCCAGCCTTGAGGCTTTGGAGAAATTCCTGTTGCTGGGTAGCCGGGAAGTGCTGCTTAGAACAAATGATGCCGAGGCTGTGCTTTACGAGCACGAAGGAGAAAAGGCATTTGTGCTGGTGAACTTCAATCTGGAACCCCAGACCGTTACGTTAAGCGGCATCAGCGGCAACTGGTATAATTTCCGTCACGGCGGAATGATTACCGGCAACACC
>JAZNDB010000197.1:0-3368 GCA_045587845.1 Faecousia sp. | reverse complement strand
GCCAAAAGCCCATCACCGTGGCGGTTATGGGTTGCATTGTCAACGGACCCGGTGAGGCAAGAGAGGCCGACATCGGCATTGCAGGCGGTGACGGTTGCGGAATGCTGTTTGAAAAAGGTCAGCAGATCTGCAAACTGCCCTACGATGAATTGCTGCCCGCATTATTAAAGAGAATTGAAGCATTGTAAGAGGTACTATGAGCGAGCAAGTAACATTCTTGAATATGTTCCCGGACTATGAGCCGCCTGAAGCCCTGTTAGGGGCATTTTCTCAGGCGGCTATTGTTGCTGCGGATATTGACCCTGTTTCCCGCGCAGTAACAATAGCCCTGCACGCGGATAACTATATTCCTCTCCGGCTGCTGGAACAGGTTCAGAAGGAAGTTGCTACCCTCTATGGACTCAATAAGCTGGAAATCACGGCGACCTATCCTGCGGAGCAATTAACCCAAATGGAATTTGATGAAATTATGGGATTGTTTATGGCGCAGGACTCTATGAGCCGCGGTTCTCTTGCCGGCGCAAAATGGGAATGGGAGGGGCATACCCTTCATATATACCTGAGGGCCAACGGCAAGGACAAATTACTGGAGGCAGCGCCTGCGGTTGTCAGACGGCTGCAGGAGCAGTTTGCAACACCTGTATCCATCGAAATTCACGCCGGAGAAATCCTGGAGGGGCAAGCTCTGTTTGATGCAATGGAGCAAATGCGGGGTACCATTCTCACGGATATGCCGAAGATAGCAGTACCCGTTAAAAAAGAACAGCCTGTGGAAAGCGCCTCTTTCTACGGCAAGGCCTTTAAGGGTACGCCTACGCCTATGCGGGAACTGAATCTGGATATGGGCAGCGTTATTGTTGAGGGAAAAGTGTTCAGCGTGGAGCATAAAGAGCTGAAAAAACGCAATGCCTGGGTAATTAACTTTGCAATGACGGATCATTACGGCTCTGTGCAGATTAACCGCTTTATGGAAAATAGTGAGGCAAAGCCTATTTTAGAGAATGTAAAGGTAGGCTCTGTGTTGAAGGTGCAAGGCCGTCTTCAAATCAATCAGTACGATAATGAGATGGTGCTGAAGCCCTTTGCTATGATGCCGGGCAAAATGGAAAAGCGCAAGGATACTGCTGTTGGTGATAAGCGGGTTGAACTGCATTTGCATACGGTTATGTCCAATATGGATGCGCTGACCAATACCGAGGAGGCCATTAAGCAGGCAGCTGCCTGGGGGCATAAGGCAATCGCCATTACTGATCACGGTTGCTGTCAATCCTTTACCGATGCAATGCATACCACCGAGTGGAAGAAACCCAAGGTGGCAGGCACCGATGAAGTAATTAAAATTCTATACGGCTGTGAGGGTTACTATGTAAACGATGTGGATGATAGGATTGTTGTCCACGGCAAGGGTGATATGTCCTTTGACGATGCCTACATAGCCTTTGATTTGGAAACTACGGGACTATCCTCCCGTAATGATAAAATCATAGAAATCGGCGCGGTTTTGATGCAAAACGGACAGGAGCTGGACCGTTTCCAGACCTTTGTGGATCCGGAGCAAAAGCTGGCAAAGGAAACCACGGAACTCACGGGAATTACCGACAGTATGCTCCGGGGCGCGCCGAAGCTGGAAGAAGTTTTCCCTAAGTTCCTGGAATTTGTGGGCGATCGAGTGTTGGTTGCCCATAATGCAGATTTTGACACAGGTTTTATTCGCGCAGCCTGTGAAAAGCTGGGTTATGCATACCCATTCACATCGGCTGATACATTGGTATTGTCGCAAAATCTTCTGCCCCAATTGAATAGATTTAAGCTGGATGTGGTGGCAAATGCCCTAAGCCTGCCGGAATTTAATCACCATAGAGCCGCGGACGATGCAGTGACCTGCGGTCTGATTATGGCAAAGCTTATGGAAAAACTGCAGGATATGGATATCCACACTCTGCAACAGGTAAATTCCGCAATGGAAGGCTTGCGGACGAAAAATCAAATCGGCAACCGTCACGCCCGCCACATTATTCTTTTTGCCAAGAACCAAATGGGCTTGCGGAATCTCTATGAGTTAATCAGCCTGTCTAATTTGGAATATTTTAAGCGTCAGCCCCGTATGCCAAAATCGGAGATTCTCCGCCTTCGGGAGGGCCTTATCATCGGCTCTGCCTGCGAAGCGGGCGAGTTGTTTCAGGCAGTGATAGACGGCAAGAGCGATGACGAATTGAAACGTATTGCATCCTTCTATGATTTCCTGGAAATCCAACCGCTGAGCAATAATGCCTTTATGTTGGAAAAGGGCATTGTGAAAGAGACAGAGGAACTGCGTCAGTTTAACCGCACCATTGTTCGCCTTGGCGAGGAACTGGGCAAACCGGTAGTGGCTACCGGCGACGTGCATTTCTTAAATCCTGAAGACGAAATCTTCCGTCATATCTTGCTGGCAACCAAGGGCTTTGATGATTGCGATAGACCCAACCCTCTGTATTTGCGTACTACCGACGAAATGCTTCGGGAATTTGCCTACCTGGGAGAGGAGAAGGCCTATGAGGTGGTTATCACAAATCCCAATCTGATTGCGGATATGTGCGATGAGGTACGTCCTGTACCTCACAACCTGTTTGCGCCTAAGATTGAAAATTCCGTAGAGGATTTGAAAGCGCTGGTGTATGGCAAAATGCACCGCCTTTACGGGGAAAATCCTCCGGAGCTGATTCGCAAGCGAATTGACACGGAGCTTAACGATATTATCACCTGTCACTATGATGTGATTTATATGTCTGCCCAGCGCTTGGTGCAGAATTCCTTGGAGAACGGCTACTTGGTAGGCTCACGTGGCTCTGTCGGTTCGTCTATTGTAGCCTTTATGTCGGGGATTACGGAAGTGAACTCCTCCCCGCCCCACTTCCGTTGTGACAATCCGGAATGTAAATATACCACCTTTGATGTGCCTGCCGGTTTTGAGTGTGGCGCTGACCTGCCGGATGCGGTATGCCCGAAGTGCGGCACACCCTATGCCAAAGAGGGGTTCAACATTCCTTTTGAGACCTTCCTGGGCTTTGGCGGTGACAAGGTGCCGGATATTGATCTGAACTTCTCCGGTGAATATCAGGCCAATGCCCACGCCTATTGTACTGAAATGTTTGGAAAATCCCACGTTTTCCGGGCTGGTACTGTGGGTACTGTGGCAGAAAAGACCGCATTTGGTTATGTAAAAAAGTATCTTTCCGAGCGCAATCAGGTGGCAACCACAGCGGAAGTAAGCCGGCTTGCCACCGGCTGTGTGGGCGTGCGGCGTACCACAGGTCAACACCCGGGAGGGTTGGTGGTAATTCCCCAGGAGAATGAAATTTGGGATTTCTGCCCGGTGCAGCACCCGG
>JAZNDB010000196.1:0-31698 GCA_045587845.1 Faecousia sp. | reverse complement strand
TACCTAACCCCGCTTGGCCTCCGACTTGGCATCTATCAATATGGTCTACGGCGCAGCCGCTACCGGCGCTCGCGTAATGACCTCCTCCTCCAGCCCCGGAGTATCTTTGAAGGCAGAGGGCCTGAGCTATATTGCCGGCTCTGATGTGCCTGCGCTGGTGGTGAATGTTCAGCGTGGCGGTCCCGGCTTGGGCGGCATTCAGCCCTCCCAGTCCGACTACTTCCAGGCTACCAAGGGCGGCGGACACGGCGACTACCGTATGATCGTTTTGGCCCCCGCCTCCGTGCAGGAAATGGCTTCTTTAACCATTAAGGGCTTTAATCTGGCTGACAAGTACCTGATGACCTCTATGATTCTGGCAGATGGTACCATCGGTCAGATGATGGAGCCCATCTCCTTCGAGGACGCAGAGATTGAAACCTACGAAAAGCCCTGGGCGCTCACCGGCACAAAGGGTAAGCGGGCCCACAATGTGGTCAACTCCCTGTACCTGAAGCCTGACGAGTTGGAAATCAAGAACTTCCAGCGCTACGAGCGATACAAAATCGTAGAAGAGAATGAGCCTATGTGGGAAGAGTTTATGATGGAAGATGCAGAGTACTGTGTGGTTGCCTTCGGTATTGCTTCCCGTGTTGCCAAGAATGCAGTGGTTGCCGCAAGAAACGAGGGCATTAAGGTGGGTCTGATTCGTCCCATCACCCTGTGGCCCTTCCCCAAGAAGGCAATGGAAGCTGCTGCGGATAAGGTCAAGGGCTTCATTTCCGTGGAGCTGAGTATGGGTCAGATGATTGAAGACATTAAGCTCTACACCCAGTGCAAGAAGCCGGTTGCTCTGTGTAACCGTTGCGGCGGTATGATTCCCAGCCCCGACGAGGTACTGGAATCCATTCGCAAGGCACAGAAAGGAGAGTTCTGATATGGCAGTTGTATTTGAAAAGCCTAAGGCTCTGGCGGACATTCCTCTGCACTACTGCCCCGGCTGTCCCCAGGGCATTATCCCCGGCCTGGTTGCCGAGGTCATTGACGAGCTGGGCATTGAAGGCCGCACCATCGGTGTTGCTCCTGTTGGCTGCGCCGTTATGGCATACGATTACTTTAATTGCGATATGATTGAAGCAGCCCACGGCAGAGCGCCTGCTACTGCCACCGGCATTAAGCGCAGCCGTCCGGAGAATGTGGTATTTACCTATCAGGGTGACGGCGACCTGGCTTCCATCGGTATGGCTGAAACCGTTCACGCCGCCGCCCGGAATGAAAACATCACCGTGATTTTCGTGAACAACGCAATCTACGGTATGACCGGCGGTCAGATGGCGCCCACCTCGCTGCCCGGTCAGGTCACCCAGACCCCTCCCTACGGCCGTGATGTAAATCACTGTGGTTGGCCCATTAAGGTTTGCGAAATGCTGGCTACCTTAGAAGGTCCCCAGTACATTGCCCGTGTGGCAGCCAACAATGTGAAGAATGTAAAGAACGCCAAGAAGGCCATTAAAAAGGCCTTTGAAAACCAAATTGCCGGCAAGGGCTTCTCCCTTGTGGAAGTGGTTTCCGCCTGTCCCACCAACTGGGGTATGACACCGCAGAAGGCTTTGGAGTGGGTAGAGAGCGATATGCTGCCCTACTACCCTCTGGGTGTTTACAAGGATAAGGAGGATAAGTGATATGAAAACAACACAAATCCTCATTGCCGGATTCGGCGGTCAGGGTATCCTGTTTGCCGGTAAGTTTTTGGCATACAAGGGGCTGATGGAAGAAAAGCAGGTTTCCTGGCTGCCTTCCTACGGTCCTGAGATGCGTGGCGGCACTGCCAACTGTAACGTGATTCTGTCCGACACCCCCGTAGGCAGCCCCATTATCACTGCGCCCGACGTGCTGATTGCTATGAACCTGCCTTCCCTGCAGAAGTATGTGGATACCGTTGTTCCCGGCGGTCAGATTTACGTGGATTCCGCGCTGATTGACGTGAAGGTAGAGCGTACCGATGTGGAAGTGTTCTACATTCCCGCAACCCAGATGGCAAAGGAGAATGAGATTGCTTCCCTTGCCAATATGATTATTGTGGGACACCTGCTTCAGAACCACCCCGAGCTGTCCTTCGAGGGCACAGACGCTGTGGTTGAAAAGCTGGTACCTGCCAAGAAAGCCGCCCTCGTAGAGCTAAACAAGAAGGCTCTTGCTCTGGGTAAAGAATACAAATAATTTAGGAGGAAATGAATTATGAATGCTATGACCGAAATGGTAAATTACCGCCACGAAAAAGTTCTGTTTGTCAACAACGAGAAGGCCGGCTTGAAGGCTATCATCGCTGTTCATAACACCAATCTGGGCCCCGCGATCGGCGGTTGCCGTCTGTTCCCCTACGCATCCTACGATGATGCGCTGTTTGATGTTCTGCGTCTGTCCCGGGGTATGTCCCACAAGAACGCAGTTGCCGGTCTGCCCCACGGCGGCGGCAAGGGCGTTATCATTGCCGACCCCTCTCAGAAGACCGAGGCTATGTTCGAGGCTTTCGGTGAGGCTGTTAACAATCTGGGCGGCGACTACATCACCGCTGAGGACGTAAACACTACCTGCGCTGACGCTATGGTTATGCTCCGCAAGACCAATCACATCTGCGGTCTGCCTATGAACTCCGGTGACCCCTCTCCCTTCACCGCCCGCGGTGTATGGCAGGGCATTAAGGCTACCGCCAAGGTGGCTCTGGGTACCGATTCTCTGGAAGGTCTGACCATTGCTGTGCAGGGTCTGGGCAAGGTCGGCTATGACCTGTGCCGTCACCTCCACGAAAGTGGCGCTAAGCTGATTATTGCCAACCGTTCCAACAAGGAAATGGCAGAGAAGGCAATCGCTGAGTTTGGCGCAGTGATCGTTCCCACCGAGGAAATTTATGCCCAGGAGTGCGATATTTTCTCCCCCAACGCTATGGGCGCTATCCTGAATCCCACCACCATTCCCCAGCTGAAGTGTAAGGCTGTTGCCGGTGGCGCCAACAACCAGATTCTGGACGATGCTTCCGGTATCGCTCTGAAGCAGAAGGGTATCTACTACGCTCCCGACTTCGTTATCAACGGCGGCGGTGTTATCAATGCAGCTGCTGAGGTGGACGGTCCTTACAACAAGGAAGAAGTGCTGAAGAAGGTAGACAACATTTACAACTCCATCGAGCACATTCTGTCCGAGTCCAAGAAGACCGGCGAGCCCGAGGGCGTTATCGCTACCCGCTTCGCTGAGTCCATCATCTACAAATAAGCCTAACAGAAAACAAGCAAACCCCGTTGGCCTTTCGGTCCAACGGGGTTTTTATCAATCTTCCAGATACACATCCACTACGGAGATACCGCCTTGAGGAACAAGAACACGGAAGGTATGCTGATCGCCGGGGTCGTTATTTCCGAAGAAACCGAACACACCGTCATCAGAAAACTGCACAGGCAGCAAGGGAAAACTGGAAACAACCTTTACTTCCTTGATTTTATAGCGTTTGTTAATGGTGATGTCTGCTTTGGCATAGCTGAATCGATTGTCGTTAATTACCATCATACGAATGGCGCCGCTGGCCATAAGAGAGGGGACAACGGTATAACCGGAAGTAAAGAGGGGTTTGTAAACTTCCTTCATTAGCAGAGCCAGCGCCTTGCGGAAACCGATGGAAACCTTTTGGAAAGGCATTTCAGCGCGCAGGGTGTTTGAAATTTCCGGGGCGTTGAAGGGGTCTTCCAAAACAGGCGAGCCGTCGTCTTCTGCCAGCAGAGCCAAAATGGCGTCCTGATCCCCAATGTCCAAATTGTAGGCAAAGGCGCAGTTTTTATAGACGGTATGCTGATCCTCAAAATAAATATCGGGGGCAATGCCGTAGGATTCGGGGCGGAAACCGTTCTCAGCAGAGGCGGTGCAAATCACCGCGCCGCCCCGGTATTGCGCCAGCATCTTCTTTTCGTTTTCGTCCAGCAGGTCGAAATTGAACACCACCAGATTGCCGCTGTCTTCGGTGATATGCTCGGTGCGGACAATGGAATTGGACACAGCGCCCAAATTGCTCAGCTCGTACATAAACTTATGCATACTCCAGCGGCGGGTTTGTATGTAATCGGGGAGCAGATGATAGAAAGCGGCATCGGACCACACATAGGTGGGCGCTAAACTCTTCACAGGCAGCTTGTCAAAGGCGCGGTCAAAACGCTCCCGCAGCCAGGCCCATTCGTCCTTGTAAATGCCGTCTGCCAGGCAGATATTGAAGCCGTCGATGCAGCGCTTGATGCCACCCGGTGTTTGCCGCACAAAGGAGGGGAGGAACGTGATGTCCCGTTCCAGCAACACAGGCGCGTGGTGCAGCATATCCCATTGCTCGGTGCTGTCTTTGACACCCAGCATATTCAGCTTTTTGCCGCCGTCGGTGAAGGCATCGGTGAGGGGCATCATATTTGCTTGCTTGTAGTAATTCCAAGCCCGTCCGGTGAGGGAAAGGCCGTTGGCAGCCATATTGGGCATCAAGGTATCCACACCGGCCTCTTGCACGAGTTTCCGCAGGTCGATACCCATATAGTACAGGGTTTCAAAGGGGTCAGTGCAGTACATACCCAAAACGAAAGCCTTTGCGTTCAATTCGTGCAGACGGGTGCAGACCTTTTTCCAGAAGCCGGTCCAGCGCCAGGCATAGAACAGCAGCCATTGGGCGCGGCAAAACTTCCAAACCCACTGGGAGCGTTTTTCACAGGCTTCGGGGGAACAATCCTCCAAGTCCAGAAGGTCTTGGGGAATGGTGATACCGGTGTGCCGGGTGAATTGGTCCAGCATATCGTTGGAGAAGTCGCTTAAATATGTATGGAATCCGCCGGGGCAGAAACGGTCAGCCACGTGCAGGCCCTTAAAGCCGTAATCTTTGATAACCCGGGTGAGCTGCTCCACAAAGAAATCCTCGAAGTAAGTGCCGTCCTGAAAACGTTTTAGCACGTTGATGGCATATTTTACCCCATTGGCATAGTAGTGTAGCTCCGGATGGTCGCTGATCCACTCCTTGTGAAAACGGTCGTCCAGGGTGATGCCCATAATACCCACATAAGGCGCAATGCCTTGGGCATTCAGGTTGTCCACCAGCGTTTTGATATCGAAGTTTGTCCAATTCTGACGGTTGCGTTCCTCATTATAGGGGCTTGCGTAGTAGCTGCAGTTGTCGGGATGCAACGGAATTTCTTTCTCCAAGCCCTGGTGCTGCAGCACAAAATCCGGGTGGAAAAGAAAAACAGAAGCGCCATCGGGGGTGAATTGTGTTCGCTCCAAAAAAGCGCCAACACCCTTGTCCGCTTTCTCACGGTCAAAGCCGATCATTGGCATCCAGGCGAAAATATCGGCTTTTCCATAATAGTTGTCCATAAGAAACCTCCCGTAACCGGTGTAATTGTGACAACTTCAGTATACAGTATGATTCACCAAAAGTCACGAAAAAAGAATTTTACTTTTGCCATTTTGTAATGGCGAAATTTGACGATCTGTGATACAATCTAAAAAACAAGGAAAGGAGCTGTGTAGGAGATGAACGCCGCAGGGTGGAAAAGGGCTTTTTTGAAAACACTTCCCGTTATGGCAGGCTATCTTGTTATGGGCAGTGGCTTTGGTATTTTGTTTCGGGTCAGCGGTTATGGACCCCTATGGGCGCTGTGTATGAGCGTGTTTCTTTACGCAGGCTCTATGCAGTTTGTGGGAATCTCCCTGTTGGCAGGCGGGGCATCACTTTTAACAGTTGCCGTTACAACCCTGCTGGTGCAGGCAAGGCATTTCTTTTATGGACTGTCCCTCGTTGACCGCTATAAAGGCGCAGGCATCAAGAAGCTCTATCTCATTCACGGAATTACCGACGAAACCTATTCCCTGGTTTGCTCCACAGAGCCACCCAAGGACACCAATCCCCACACCTTTTACTTTGCGATGTCCCTGTTGGATCAAATTTACTGGATAACCGGCTGCGTGCTTGGCAATTTGGTTGGCGGATTGCTCACCTTTGATACTACGGGCCTGGATTTTGCTATGACCGCCCTGTTTGTCACCATTTTTGTTGAACAATGGCAGGCCACCAAGGAACACCGCCCGGCCCTTTTAGGCGCGGCAATGGCGCTGGTGTGCCTTGTCCTGTTTGGGGCAGATCGTTTTCTGATTCCTGCGATGATTGCTATTACTTTGGGGTTAACCGCGTTGTGGAAGCCCTTGGAAAAGGGGGTGCAGACAAATGGATAATTCCCGCGCAATTTTGGCCATTTGCATTATGGCAGGCATCACGTTTATCCTGCGGAGTATGTCTTTTGTGCTGTTCTCCCACGGAAAGACCCCTCCATACATCTCCTTTTTGGGAAAATACCTGCCCTTTTCTGTAATTGGTATGCTGGTCATCTATTGCCTCAAGAACGTTTCTTTTGTCCGTTCTCCCTACGGCATTCCGGAATTGGTAGCGGTGGCGCTGGTGGCAGGCTTGCACCTGTGGAAACGCAATACGCTGCTGAGCATTTTGGTTGGCACGGTCAGCTATATGCTGCTTCTGCGCCTGTTTTAACACAAAAACCCACACCGATATCGGTGTGTGTTTTTTAGAATTATAAACGATCAATGAGTTTTTCTGCAAATTCCGGGGCGATATACGGGGCGTTTTCCTCGTTTTCCGCGCAGGTGGGATTCATCAGCAGAAGCTGATAGAGATCTTCTGCAATCAGCCCGTGGCCTGAATCGTTGGGGTGCAGGCCGTCACCAAAGTTTTCTGTCATTGTATTATCGTCGGCGTTTTTGTAGTAAATGCTGCCGTATCTGTTCAAATCCAGCACAGGAATCCGGTAATGGGCGCAGGTTTTCAGCATTGCCTCGCAGTAATCCCGCAAGGTCCAGCCGCAACAGTTTCGCTTGCTCTGATCGTAGAGATTACGGCTAACCGCATCTACACTGCGATTCCACCCGCCGGGAACAGGGGTGATAAAGAAAAACCTGGTGTTTTTGCAGGAAGGGGAACTGCGCAATTCCACCACCTTTTCGCACCATCTTCGCAGCGCACCGTAGACGGTCTTGTGGCTGTCTTCCAGAAATTGACCCATCGTATGCACGTCTTTTACACATACGTTAAAGTCGTTAATGCCCAGTTTGATGGTAACAAGGTCTGCGTCCTTACAGTTTTCTTCTGTAAAATAGCGAAAACTGCAGCCTGTGGGAGAGGTGGTTTCTTCGGCTAAAGTGGTGCCGTTGGCGCCCAGATTCCGGAAGCTTTTCAAACCCAGCTTACGGGCTAGCACTTCCACATATTTATTCTCGGGTGCGCTTGCGCCAACGCCGTTGGTAATGCTGTCGCCAAAAAACGCGGCGGTTTTGCCCTTGTAAAAATCAGCAGACACCGGTTGCGGAACCATAAAATACCCCCTTGGGAATGATGATTTTATTATAACAGGCAGGCAGAGAAAAGTCAAAAATTTTAGACTTGCTTTTTGCTTGGGCAATGGTATAATAAAGCGGACAATGCAGGAGAAAGGAAGATGTCTATGTCAAAGCTTTGGTATGAATCCTGGGCGCAGAATCGAAACGAAGCCCTACCCGTGGGTAATGGCAGAGTGGGCGCACTGGTCTATGGCAATCCCTATCGGGATGTAGTGTCCCTTAACGAGGAAACCTTGTGGACAGGCGCGCCTTACGGGGTGGAGCCTCCTTACGACAGCGCTGTATTGGAAAAAGCGCGGCAGTTGATTGCCAAAAAGGAGTTTGCGGAAGCGGAAAATTACTTAAATGAAAACTTGATGAAGGGAATTCGTTCTCAGACCTACCTGCCCCTGGGCAAGCTGAACTGGGAACTGAAGCATAACCATTTGATGGGAATGCTGTCCTACCGCCGTGAGCTGGATTTACAGCAGGGTATTTTGACCTCTGTGGCGGAAATTCTCTGCCGGCAAAACAGCCTGGACGACCGGCAGGAAGTGATGAACCAAAAGAAGACCTACTTTGTATCTCTGACCGATGACGTGCTGGTGATGCATCTGGAAAGTGACCGTCCCATCGGCTCCAATCTGAATCTGGATCTGCAGTTGCCCGGCGCGGTGACCTACAAGGGTCAGGGATTCACAGCAAAGGGGCGGTGCTTTACCTTTTTCAATGAGTATGATAAGGAGAATATCCTGCAATTCGACGAAAACAAGGAAAGTGTTCCCTACGCCGTAGCCGTGGGCATTCAAACCGACGGACACGTTGCAGGGGAGGGTGCAACCACCGCCATTTACGGCGCAAAAGAGGTTACGGTAATCCTCAGTGTTGCCACCGGTTTCAACGGCTATGACAAGCAGCCGATTTCTCAGGGCAAGGACTACGAAAAGCAGTGTATGGAAACCCTGGAAAAGGCAATGGCAAGCACCTATGAAGAGCTGAAGAATCGCCACATTGCTGCCTATAAGGCTCAGTATGACCGTTCGGAAATCTGTATCGAGGGCGAAGACAGAGACCACATTCCTACCGACAAGCGGCTGGCTCTGGCGCAAAAGGGAGAAGAGGATGCATCCTTGGCGCAGATGCTGTTCGATTACGGCAAGTACCTGATGATTTCCTCCTCTCAGCCCGGCGGACAGGCAACCAACCTGCAGGGCATTTGGAACGAGGAGGCCCTTGCGCCCTGGAACTGTAACTACACCTTAAACATCAACACCCAGATGAACTACTGGGCTGCAGAACTGGTGAATCTGCCGGAGTGCCATCTGCCGCTGATGGAGCTGACCAGAGAGCTGGCCCAGCGGGGCAATGCCTACGGCCTCTCCGGCTGGTGCACACCCCACAACACCGACCTTTGGCGGTTTAACCGTATGGCAACCCGCTACGCGATGTACGGCTTGTGGGATATGGGCGGATTGTGGCTGGCCCGCCATATTTATGACCACTATTGCTACACCCTGGATAAGGATTTCCTGGAAAAGTATATGGATGTCCTCCGCGGTGTTTACGATTTCCTTGCAGACCGGCTTACAGAGGATGCAGACGGATACCTGATTCTGTCCCCCTCCACCTCTCCGGAAACGATGTATCTGCACGATGGGCAGGTTTGCTCCGTTACCGGTGAAGCGGCAATGGACCTGCAGATGATTGCGGATTATCTTGCCTATATGGTGGAGTTGGAGGAGCTGTTGGACGGTGACACCTGCCGGTATACAGCAATGGCAAAGGCCCTGCGTCCCCAGAAGATTTCTGAGGACGGCGCACTGCAGGAATACGGTGAGGGTTTACAGGAAACCGAGGATCAGCACCAGCACCTGTCCCACCTGTACGGTATCTATCCCGGCAACAGTATTCCCAAGGGAACGGCATTGTATGATGCCGCAAGAAAAGCGCTGGACGACAGAATGGCGAAAGGCGGCGGCAACAACGGCTGGGCAAATATCTGGGCAGGCTTGTGTTATGCCCGTTTTGCAGATGGTGAAAAGGCTTACGAGAGTGTGCAAAGAATGATAACGCACACATTGTATCCCAACCTGCTGAACATTTGCCCGCCCTTCCAGATTGACGGCAACTTTGGTATTTCCGCATTGGTGTGCGAAATGCTTCTGCAGAGCGACAAAAACGGCATTTACACCCTGCCGGCCCTTCCCAAGGCTTGGAAAAAGGGCTATGTACGTGGCTTGAAAGTACAAGGTGGCGCAACTGTCAGCTTCCGTTGGGAAGATGGCAAGGTTTTCGACTTGGAAGTAAAATAACCACACAGACAACAAAATAAAATACACCCCAAAAGTGTTTAACTTTTGGGGTGTATTTCGTTTTGAAAAGCAGTGCGTTTGCTATTTTTACGCGGGAAACAAGGCGTTGTTTACCGCGTCCACAATTTGGCGCAGGGGGATATCCTGCTGGGCAGCGATCATTTCGATCAGCGCTTCTTGCTGCGCAGAAGGAATCACAGGGCCGGTGATGCGGCGGAATTTATCTGCCAGCCAGGTATAATCAATGTTCTCACAGGCCTCACCCCGGGGCTCGCATTCCTCAGAAAGGAACACACGGCCATCGGTGGTTTCAATCTGCACCCGACAGATGCGTCTGCCCGGGAATTGGGCATCCAGCGCAGGATCTGTCTCAAAGGACAATTTGTCCATCATAGCCACCACTTTGGGGTCGCCAAGGCTTTCCTGCCGCACCTGGGCATAGCCGAAATCGCCGTAAATCAGCGCGGCGGCTACCGGATAGGCAATGTTATACTGGGCCTCGTCCACAGTTTTCGGCACAATCTTGGAGAGCAAGGTTGCCCGATGGAAGGTTTTTACTGTGACGTGGGCAATCTGTTCGGGCTTTAACTGATGACCGTTCATCAGTTGAATACAGGCATCGATTACAGGATGCGCCCAGCGACAACAGGTATAGGGTTTAAAGTATAGCTCCATCACCTGATATTTTTCGCCCAAATCGTCTAGATAATGCTGATATTCCTCAGCTTCCAGCAGATTTTTGTTGCCCTCAAAGCCGCAGAGCGTCTCCATCACTGCCAGTGCGCCCACCATAACGCCAAAGGGAACGCCGTCTTTGTTCATAGACGGATACTCCACACTGCGAATGCCGGGCACCAGCGGCGCGTTGAAGTCTGCCACCGACAGGACGTTATTCATCTGCTGCTTTGTGAAGCCGTAAATTCTGCCTACGCCTGCTGCCACACCCACCGCGCCAAAAGTGCCGCTGGAATGGGCGTACTGGTAGTAGTCCATAATCGCAGCGCCGCTGCGGATGGTGGTTTCATAAGCCACCAGCAGAGCTGTCAAAAATGCGTCGCGGGTAATGTTCTTTTCATAGGCCGCTGCCAGCAATGCGCCAATAAAGGAGGTGCCGGGATGGGCGCGGATCAGATTGTGGCCGTCGTCAATATCATAAGCATTGGAAGAGTGGCCCATAGCGCAGGATGCGCCCATAAAATTGAAGCGTTCCTGGGCGCCGATTACAGGGATATCCCCTGTGCCGTACAAGGTTTTTGCAAGGCGCAGACCAACCTGAAACTGCTGGGAACGGCAGCCAATCAGCAATGCGCCCAAAAGGTCCAGAAAGCAGCCCTTTGTCCGTTCCTTGACTGCCTCGGGCAAATCCTCCCAGCGGGTATTCAGAATGAAATCTTCCAGCTTGTAAGTGGTTTCAAACTTCATAAGACCAACCTCGGTTATTTTTGATACAAATCCTCTTGGGTCAAAAATGCGAAAATTTCCGGCAGCAGATTGTCCACCTCCGGGTGGAACTGGACACCCAGCATATGGTCGGCATATTCTACACCCTCTACCACGCCGTCGGCAGACCAGGCATTGACGGTGAGGATCGTTTGAGAGGGAGGCACGTTGAGATTATGGAAGGAGGCTGCCCGCACAGATGATCGGCCCACCAGCTTATGCAAGATTGTTCCGGGAACAACGGCTACATCGTGCTTGGCCACGTCCTCGTTGCCCCGGGGCATAGATTCGCTGCGGTGACCGGGAATTTTCTGCAGCACGGAAAAGGACGGACCCTTTTCCTCCAGCAGTTTGCAGATGGCTTTCACCAGGTCGCCCTGATAGCCACGCTCTTCCACCATTTTCCGCAAAACAAAGTAAACGTAGATGAGCTGTTCGCCCAGACAAATGCCCAGATAGGGCTTATGATTGGTCACAGCATCGTGCACGATTTGAAAATGGTAGGGATAGTAATCGCTGCCCCCCTGGACAATATAGCCGTCATACAGGGAAAGGGATTCTTCGGGCACCCAGTTATCTATGGGGGTTACGCACAGAGGCAGTGCGCCCGCCTCCAATACCCGCTTGCAATAGTTGTTGCCCAGACGATAGATATCACTGGAAGTGCTTTTCGTCAAATCAGGCCACTGGGATGCGGGCACAACACCGATTCTTTTTTTCATAGAACCATTAACAACAGGTGGTGATAAAATTGCTGCTTCGGGTGGTGGTGGCAGGAGGCGCAGGGTCTAACTGACGGTCGGCGATTTTCAGAATGTTCTCGGGACGAATCCAGGGACGGTTCTGAATTGCGCTGGTCTCCTCGTGGGTCAGGAAGCCCTTATAGGCGGTCAGACTGCGGCGGATAAAGCCGTCACGGACACAGGCCTCTTCCAGACCGTTGTTCAGAATATTCAGCAGCATAGGCAGGGTCTCTGCAGCCAGAGCAACAGAGGTGGAGTGGGCCACAGCGCCGGGAATATTGCTGACGCAGTAGTGCACAACACCGTTGACCACGTAACGGGGATTGTCGTGATGGGTCTCGTGGCTGGACTCAATGGCACCGGGGTCGTCGTTGGAGATATCCACCAGTACACTGCCCGGCTCCATCAGCTTCAGCATTTCCTTGTCAATGAGGAAATCCTTGCGCTGCTTGGGCCACTTAACTGCGTTAATCACCATATCGGTCTGGGGCAGAACGGAGGCGATGGTCTCCTTGGTGCAGAACATAGTGTTGATCTTGTTCTGATACTTGTCTCCCAGCATCTTCAAACAGCCCACGTTAATATCCATAACGGTGACGTTTGCGCCCAAAGCATACAGAATGCTCAGCGCGCCCTGACCGACGATACCGCCGCCCAGAATCAGCACATTCATACCGGGCGCGCCGGCAAAGCCGCCAACAAACTTACCCTTACCGCCATTGATGGTCAGCATAGATTCCAAACCAAACAGAGCGCCCTGTTTGCCTGCGGCTTCACAGTTGGGAGAGCCGTAGCGGTGGGAGTCCTCTGCGGTAATAGCAATGCATTTGCTGTCCAGAATCGCCTGTACCTCCTCGGGGTGTCCGGCGGGGTGGATGCAGCAGTAAATCATCTGATTTTCCTTTAAGTACTTGTACTCAGATGTCTCAATTTCTTTGACCTTTGCCAAAAAGTCGCACTTTTCCCACAGTTCTGCAGCGGTATCGGCGATGATTGCGCCGGCTTTTGCATAGGCTTCGTTGGAGAAGCAGGAACCTACGCCTGCATCCTTCTGCACATATACGGTATGGCCTGCCGCCACGATGGAAGCTACCTCAACTGGTGTGCAGATGACCCGGTTTTCACCTTCTTTAATATCTTTCAAAACGCCAAAAATCATTTTTTCTTCCTCCTGTTGTTATTCTGCCGTAGCAGCTTTGTGTTCTTGTTGAATCTGTTCTAAAAGGGTTTTATTTTGTACCAGCTTTAAAGCGGTCAATCCCATAATTTTTGCGGCGCTAAGCATAGATGCCAGAGCTTTTTCTGTCTTTCCCGCAGCCAGCCACGCCTCTGAGTGGGCGCTGTTGTCATCATAAGCGGTGTATACCAGCACAGTGGGCACAATCCAGGAAACATTACCCACATCGGTGGAGCCTCCGCTGCGGATGGCCTCAGTGCTGAGCTTTTCCGCGTTTAATTCCGCAGCCGATTCCAGAACAAGCTGCCGAAGGCTCTCCACGGGAACCAAGTTCCAGTATGCATTCCGGTATTCAAATTCTGCGGTGGTATCCGTCATCAGGCAAGCGCCCTTGACCACATTTTCCATACGGTTGCGCATATCCGTCAAATACCGCCGGTCATAGGAACGCAAGGTGATGTGGGCCTTGGCGATGGGGTGAACAATATTGGATGGGCCTGTACTCTCCAAAATGGTATAGTGGATACGGCAGCCCTCTTTCACGTGTTCCCGCATAATTTCCAGGCCGTGGAAGGCCAGCATCATAGCGTCCAGGGCGCTGCGACCTTGTTCAGGAGAGCCGCTGGCGTGGGCGGGTGTGCCGTGGAAGATTGCCCGGGTGGGCGCCAAAGCCCGATTGGTGTAGGCAACATAGGTTTTTGCCGCCGCGTGATAGGAAAACATCACATCCACATCCCGGAAACAGCCGTTTTGCTCCATAACGATTTTGCCGCCCTGATTTTCTTCGTCCGGCGTGCCGTAAAGCACCAGCTTAAAGGGCTCGTTGCAGCACGCTATCAGCGCCAGCGCCGCGCCGATACAGGCAGGTCCTTGCAAATGGTGGCCGCAGGCGTGTCCCAGTGTCCGCAGGGCGTCATATTCCAGCAAAAAGCCGATGGACGGACCGCCGCTTCCTTGCTCCCAGGTGGCGCGGAAAGCGGTAGGCATACCGCCAATACCCCGTTCTACGGAAAAGCCTTTTTCTTCCAGAAAATCGGTTAAAAGATTGCTGGCATAAACCTCTTCGCCGCCACTTTCCGGGTGGTCAAAGATGTGGCAGGCAATAGAAAACAGACGTTCCTCATATTGTTCTGCCGCCTGCAGGAGAATGTTCTTTGCTTGCTCCATAGCATACCGCCTTTCTATAAGCTGTCTTCGCTGTATTCACCAAAGCCCTCGCCAAATACTTCTCGGGCATCGCATACGATAATAAACGCCTTTTGGGGGTCTGCCTTGGAAACGGCGGCCTTAATGCTGCCGATTTTATGGGGACGGGCCGCGCACATAAGCACCCGCTTGCTCTGCTCGGTATAAGCGCCGCGACCTTCCAAAATGGTGGCTCCCAATCCCATAGCCATCAGCTCGGCAGTGATTTCCTGCACCTGGTCGCTGATAATAATGGCAAGCTTGGCATTGATAGAGCCGTAAACAACCATATCCATAGCCAGGCTGGATACATACATAGCAATAATGCCGTAGAGGGCATTGTCAAAGCTGCGGAAAGTCAGCGCGTAAAGGCAGATAACTGTTACGTCAATGGCAAGGCAAAGCTTGCCGATGGACAGGCTGGGCAATACGTATTTCAGCAGTCTTGCCGCCAGCTCCGTACCGCCTGTGGTGGCGCTTTTGCGCATCATCAGCCCCAATGCCACCCCCAGCAAAACACCGCCGTACAGGCAGGCAAGAAGGGGTTCGGTCTGGGGGAATGTGATGAAGATATTCATAGTATCAATCATCACAGAGCTGACGAAAATGGCGAAAACGGAGGCAAAGAGAATTCCCCAGCCCTGCTTTTTCACGCCGATAATCATCAACGGAACATTCATAACAAATACCGTAGTACCCACAGGCAGTTTCGGAATAAAACGGTTTAGAATCTGGGCAACGCCGGTAAAGCCGCCCATTGCCAGATTATTTGCATCAAAAAAACAGTTAAAGGTAAATGCGTAAAGCAGGCAGCTGATAAAAATCACGCCGTAATCCTGGGCAATACGCAAAATAGTTGCATTTTTCTTCATAATCCACCTCCAAAACACCAATATTATAAATCTGTTATCAGGGATTGTAAAATTGATTTTGGTGTGGTAAATTATAGATATAACTCTATAAATTGGAGGTGGCGATATGACACATACGGGAATTGAGTGCTTTTTGGCGATTTGCCGTCATAAAACAGGCAATGCCGCGGCGCAGGCCTTGTTTATAACCCAGCCGTCTCTCAGCGCGCGATTGAAGGTGCTGGAAAAGGAAGTGGGTATGCAGCTATTCTACCGCTGCAAGGGCAGCCGGGAAATGATGCTGACACCTGCAGGCGAGGAATTTTACCGCTTGGCATTGCAGTATGAGAAGCTGGTTGACAAAATGCACAAGCTGGGGCAGACACCCCAGACAACCCTGCGTATTTCCTGTTTCAACAGCCTGGGAACATACCTTTTCCCTGCGGTATACCAGTTGTTTTTACAGAAAAATCCGCAAATCAGCCTGCAAACGCAGGATATGGAAATTATAGCCGCCAGCCAAAGCGTGCTTCAGGGAGAAACAGACCTGGCGTTTACTGCCGGCAGCATTTCGGACAGCAGATTGCAGCAGATTCCGGTGTTTTCCGAGCCAATGCAGGCAATTTGCTCCGCTGATTCCCGGCATCAACCCCCCACAACCCTTTCTGAACTGCCTCCCCAAGAGGAGGTTTATGTGCAATGGAGCCATCATTTTGAACAGTGGCATCAGAAGCATTTGGGAGATTCCCGTCCCCAGCTTTGCGTTTCCATTATGGCGCAGTTGCGGCAATTTTTGCAGCAGAAAGACCGCTGGGCAATTGTGCCGCTGAGTGTGGCGAAGGGTTTGGAGGCTGAGTGCAGCATACGGTATCTGGAAACGGATTTGCCGTTGCCGCGCCGTGAGGTCTCCTACATAATGAATGCGCAGGCCCAAGTGACTGCGGAGGAAGCGTCTTTGGATTGCCTGCGGCAGGTGCTGGCGGACTATCCGGAAATTACGGTTTTGCTGTAGCAACAGACCTTAAGATAGGCTATTTCCCTTATTATACCAAAAGATAATCAATTTGCAAGGGAACATTCGGCAAGGAGGCTGTTTATGCTGTGTAACATTACAGTTTTGCCCCAAAAACAGAATATACAAGTCCCCCCGGGAACCTGTTTGCAGGATAAGGAACGGACAAATGCGAACACAGGATTGCCCGTGTAAAAAGCAGACACCATTGGTGTCTGCTTTTGTTTAACAAATTTTTTGTTTTTTGCCGGTGACGACCGACCTGAGCATCGCATAGATCAACCAAAGAAAACAAGAGAACAGACAAACGCCCAGAAGCAGCAAGAACACGCCCTGCCACCCGTACTTATCGGCAACGGAGCCTAGCCCGTAAGAGCTGATGGTGCTTCCCAAATAACAAAAGCCGTTTAAGATACCGGCAAACATACCGGAATTTAGCTGCGTGCGCATAAACATCGGGAAAATAGCGGTAATCAGACTGTTGATGCTGGCTGCCAGAAGACTGGTCAGCAGCAAGCAAACAAGCATAGCGGCGATGCTTTTTGCGTTCAGGCTCCAAAGAATAATCCCTAAAATTCCGCTGATACCAGCAAAACAGATACAGGCCTGGGTGATATAATCCGATATTTTTTTGCGCAATGACAAGGCAAAGGCATTTCCGAAAACCGCGACAATGGGAATCACAAGGGTCAGCAGGATTGCCAATGTGTCAGGCAGGGAATATGCTTCCTTGAGAACGGAGGGAACCCAGGTGATCAGACCGTCCTTCACCAGATTGGTCACCACTGCGAAAAGACACAAAAATACAACGCTGAGAATAACCGTTTTGGCCATTGGTTTGGATGCTTTGCAGGCGGTGTCGGCTGTTTTGCGTTCTGCGGGGGGATCCTCTGCCATCTTTTGGGTGAGCGCCATAGTTGTGGCTTTTTGATAGGAGCAAAGCCAAATTACTGCAACCAAAAGGTCTGCAAACGCGGCGGCATAGAAAGAAAGCTTAAACTGATGCCAATAGGCAAACAAAGCGCCCAAGGCATACGCCAGCAAAGTGCCGCTGGCCACAGTTGTGCCGATGACGATGCTGGATTTGGGTAATTCCGTTCTTGCCAGCGTCTCTGACAGCAAGCGAATTAAGGAAGGCCACAGGAGGGACAGCGCAACGCCGTTTGCCAGCCACACCCATTTGACAATTCCAAAGTTGGCGCTCACGGCAATGACAAGATTCAGCAGAGCAGAAAGGGTCAGGCTAAGAAAAATCGTCCATTTGATAGGATACTTTTTGCACAGTAGTCCGTTAATAATCTGACCGCTTCCATAGGCAAAGAAGAAAAAGGTTGGGGGCAAGCCCGCCTCTGCCTTGGTCACCTGATAAAAGTCAATGATTTGCGTAATGTTAGAGGAGTAATTTACTTTTCCAAGGTAGGACGTGGCATACACCAGCCATACCAGGAAAATGAAATATCCCGACCCGCCTTTTCCGGGGGTTCTTTCCTGCATATCAAACGCTTCCCTTCCGGTTTTTAATCCACCAAATAATACCACACATTTCCGGACAAATCAATAAAGAAAAGCAAAAACGCAGGCTTCAACCTGCGTTTTTGCTGTTATGTTTGCAATAAGGCTTTTAAGCAATTAAGAGATTACCGCATAAATTCGCCGCCGTTCAGATCAAGAATCGTGCCGGAAACATAGCTGGAGGCGTTGGATGCCAAAAACAGCGCGGCATCGCCAACCTCTTCCGCCTCGCCCAGCCGACCCAAGGGGATTGCGTCGGTGCTGAAATTCAGCTGGTCGCCCATAGCGGTTTTGATTAGACCGGGGGCAATGGCGTTAACACGGATACCGTATTCACCGCCAACCAAAGCAAGGCTCTTTGTCATAGCAATGACACCGCCCTTGGAGCAGGAGTAATTGATACCGGCAAATTTACCGCCCCGTTCTGCAGAGAGGGATGCGATGTTGATAATCGTGCCGCCTTTTTGCTCCATCATATGCTGGAAAATCACTTGGGTCAGGAAGAAAGGTCCACGCAGATTCACGGACATAACCCGATCCCAATCTGCTTCCGTCAGTTCCCAGATTGCCTTGTTTTGGGCAATACCTGCATTGTTGACCAGAATATCAATTCTGCCCACTTCTGCAATGATTTCCCGGGCAAGAGCCTGGGTAAAGGGCACGTCGGACACATCGCATTTTTTGGCAATACAGTCCAAACCCTTCTGGCGAAATTCTTCTGCGGTTTTTTCGGCGACTTCCAGATTGTAGTCCAGAATAAAGACCTTTGCGCCAGCGCCTGCCAGCTTGCCGGCAATGGCTTTGCCAATGCCCTGGGCAGCACCGGTAACGATTGCAATTTTATTTTTCAAAACCATATTCGTACCGACCTTTCTTATAAGTTTTCCCGATAGGGCTTGGCGTTTTCCAAAATCTCAAACACACCGGGAACGCCCGGCAGCTTGGCATAGAAGCAGCGGCGGTAGCCGTTTTTCGGGTCGTTTGCCTCCGCTTCAAAGAGGAAGGTTGCCCCCATCTGACGAAATTCCTTCCGGTAGCCGTCAAAGTCCTCAGTGGCAAAGCAGACGTGGTTCAGTCCCTCACCGCCTTGCTTCAGCGCCTCATAATGGTAGCCGTTTGGGGTAAGTGGCTGAATATACTCAAAGGTCATATTGTCCTTGATCTTACAGATAACCATTTTCAGCGCCACGTCCTGAATGGGCGTATCATTTGTCCACGCCTTTGCCGGGGCAAAGAGGTAGGTTTGCGCGCCTATGGCGCAATGAAGTTGCTTCTGTAATTGGGCAAGCGCCACATCTACATCCTCTACAAGATAGCCAATGTGGCATTTTTCCACCAGTCCGTCTACAAAATCCATACAAAATCCTCTTTTCTAAATACAAGCCGTAAATTTCAGAACGTATTATCCGGCATAAGCAATACTTTATATGCAGTCTTTGCCAGGACAGCCTCCAGCCCGTCCTGATAATTTTCAAGAGAAACTTTTTTGGACACAAAGGGATCTAAGGTTACTTTGCCCTGCGCCAACAAATCCAAAGTGATCTTCCAGGAGGACACTGCTGTGGAATTGGAAGGCACAAAGTTTACTTCCCGATCAAAGAAATAGTCCAAACGGAAGGGCACTTTGCCGCCAAACAGGCCAATCTGCAGGTGGGTACCCATAGGACGGATGACTTTCATACAGTTTTCCAGAGAGGGGACCACACCACTGCAGTCGCAGGTGATGTCTGCGCCCTTGGGGTTGGCGGCATAAACTGCCTGCTGCAGTTGTTCAAAACTGGTGACACAGGCATCGGCACCCAGTGTTTTCGCAAGTTTCAGTTTTTCTGCATCGGCAGGAAGCCCGGATAAAATCACATATGCGCCCCGGGCCTTGAATAGCTGCACGGCAAACATACCCATAATGCCAGGTCCGGAAACAACCACCGTATCTCCGGGTATGACATTGATTTTCTCATACACACCGCGCACCATACAGGCCAAAGGCTCTGTGAGGGCATAAACGGCTTTTTCTTCCAAAGTCACTGCGTTAGCGGGGATATGGAAAGAATATTTTGCCGGCACAACTACATAATTGGCCATAGCGCCGTTGCGATGGGAGCCAATGGACTTTCTCTCCTTGCACAATGTCACAAGGCCCTGGTCACACAGCCAGCAATCGCCGCAACTATAACAGGCGGGCAGGGTGGTGACCCAGTCACCCACCTTGAAATCACCCACATCGCCGCAAACCTGTGTCACCTGTCCCACGTATTCGTGGCCCAGCACCACAGGCATCGTCACAGACCGTTCATCGTGAATGGCGTGGATATCACTGTTGCAGATACCTGCTGCCAATACTTTTACTTTCAGTTCGCCCTCTTTGGGGGTCGGCTCGGGCAGTTCCTGCAGGGCAACACCCGTTTCACCCAGCGCATATTTTACGAGACCTTTCATAATTGCCTCCTTAGAACCAACGACCGGTGTCCGGTTCTTTTTGGTATGTTTCCAGCGGCACCCAGCCTGTCCACAAGAATTGGGATAGGGTTTTCTGTGTTACGCCGAAGGTCAAAAATCCTTCCGGTTTCAGCGCGCCTTCCTCATAAGCCCGCACAAATTCGGGATGGCGATAGAGCTGCTGAATGATGTGACCGGGGATTTCGTCATCAATATGACAGATACGTTCCGGATCTTCTGCGATCGCCATTTGCTGAATCCGCGCCTGCAAAGAGAAGGTCATATCCGCGCCTGCCATTGATGTCAGGTGATGTACGCCGCGCAGACCTGCAGGCATAACCACGGCGGGAATATTACGGTCTTTCAATAAACGATACACCTTTTTGCACACGGCATTGCCCGCATTCATAATGATTTTGGGGTCCAAATCCAGTTTCTGATCCCGTGCAGTTTCCAAAAGATACTCATCTAACCGACCGCCCTGCTGCACGACGAAAATAGGCTTGGGGGTGATTCCGGCAGCTTCTGCCTTTTTACGACCCTTTACATAAGCCTCGCACACGGCCATAGCCTGAGAAACAGAGAAATTCAAGGTGGTACACACGGCAATACCCCGGGATGCCAGCTCCTCCACCAAGGGCAGCGCCGATTGAATGGAGGGGGTCTTTACCGAGATATTCTCCGCCCAGGAGGCATAACGCAAACCCTGGGCAATCATTTTTTCCGAATCGTTGCAGATATTGGGATCTAATTGTCCCAAAGCATATCCGTGCTGCCCCTTTGTTTCCCGGAATACAGCATCAAACTTTTTCGCAGCATAGGTTGCTACCATTTGCAGCAACGCTTCCGCGTGCTGGGCTGGGGTAAGATTGCGGGGAATCTTATCCACCATAGGTTGCCAGAACTGTGGTACAGCCTGCAGTGTCTTGTAGGTCAGAACAGGATTCGTAGTCACACCCAGCGCGCCGTTTGCAATGGCGGCATCGATCTCCGCCGGAATGGCGGAGTCGTGCCAAAATTTAGTGGGGGTCTGGCTTGTCAGCCACTGTAAATAGTTCATAGTTTTCCTTCTTTTTACAGGGGGAATTCGGCGATCATATTCCAGCCAGCCTCTACAAACTGAGACAAGGTGCGCTGGGATGCGCCGAAACGGATAAATTCAGCCTCCGGCAGAGTTTCCACATTGTATGCCCGGACAAATTCGGGAATCTTGTTCAGGCTTGCAATGGTTTCCGGGGCAACAGGCTCCTGCATATGACAGGTAAACTCTGTTTCCTTGCCCAAAGCGGTGAGAATACCGGCGGACAGGGAGAAGGTCATATCAGAGCCTGCCAGCGCAACTGCGTGATAGCCACCCCGCATACCGGCGGGCATCAGCTTGGATTCGTAGCCGCGCTGCTTGCAGATAGCGTCTGCCTTCTTGATAGCGGCGGTACCGGCCTGAATAATGTCAGATTCGGCAACGTCTGCTTGCATATCCTGGGCAATATCACGCAGGTAGTCGTCCAGACGGCCTACCATAATCACGGAGAAAGCAGCGCCGGGCTTTTTGCCAGCGGCGCGGCAGCGGTCCATACCCCGCTGCTGGGCAGCAGCAATGGCAACGGCCTGGGGCGTGGTGAAGCTGACAGTACCCACAGTGGTGATACCCTCAGCGGCCAGCTCCTCAATGGCCCGCAGACCGGCAGCGGTTGCGGGGAGCTTTACCGCAATGTTGGGAGCCCAGGCGGCAAGTCTGCGACCCATTTCCACCATTGCGGCGGTGTCTCCCTGTTTCTTGGGGTTGACCTGGGCGCATACATAACCCTGCACACCCTTGGTGGCGTGATAAATGGGCTCAAATTTCTTTGCCACCTCAATGGTGACGCAGCGAAGAATCTCCTCTGCCTTGGCATCACCGGTAAGGCCCTCAGCGGACTTCAGGTAAGGACGCCAGAAGTCCGGAAAAGCGTACAAGGATTTTTTAATCAGAATGGGATTGGTGGTGACGCCGGTAGCGCCATTTTCAATGGCTTCGTCCATTGTGCTCATATCAGCGGTGTCGGTCCACCAGTAGCCATCGGTCTGGCTGAGCCACTTTAAGTAAGGATTTGTGACCATAATCAGAATCTCCTTTGTTTGGATTTAACAGTTGCCGGCGGCATAAGCATCCAACCGGTCGATAGCCTCTCTGAGCATTTGACGGGTTACTTTGAACGGTACATTGTGAATGTTCCAGCGGTTTTCGTAGACCTCGTCAATCAGCAGGTCAATGTTTTTGCCCCGATTTTCCGGTGTAAGGCCCAAATCTGCGGTGCAGACGGGGATTCCCACATCCTTGCACAGAGAAAATGCCTCTGCCAGACGGGAATCGTTTTGCAGCGCCAACTGAACCAATGCGCCATAGCCAACACCTGTGCCGTGCATCATAGGCTTGGCGTCCGGCATAGCGAAGAAACCGGCCTGCAAGCCGTGGGCAACAGAAACGCCGGTACACTCAAAACCCAGACCGGAAAGCAGAATGGAAGCTTCGGCCACATCTTCGTATGCGGCATTCCGCACGCCGGCTTTTTGCGCATCCATAGCAGCTCTGCCCTTTTCCAGCAGAATTTCATAGGACAGTTTCGCAACCGCCATACCAAGCTGGGTGGGGCGGTAGGTGCCGCCACCGGCATTGCATACGTTGTTATTGGCAAAGGAAGCCTCCGCTTCAATGTAGGTGGCCAGCGCGTCGCCGATGCCGGAAGACAGCATAAATACAGGGGCTTTCACGGTGATTTCTGTATCCACCACCACGTAGTCGGGGTTTTTGTAATGCACGATGCGGTCAAACAGCGCGCCGTCGTTGTTGATAATGCTATGGGTAGAGGTAGGCGCGTCGGAAGACAGGGAGGTGGGAACATTGATAAAGGCTTTGCGGAAATGGGCGCCCACGGCCTTGTTGATATCGCAGGTCTGTCCGCCGCCGATACCGATAAAGGTGTCGGGAAGAACAGGCAGGGACTGGGAATACTGAATCAGCTCATCCAATGCCTGGTGGCTGCACTTGCCCTTAAATTCCACCACATAGGCGGTAACATCGCTTTTTGCAAAAACGTCGGCAATTTGTTTGCCCAGTGTTTCATATAGAAAGGTGTCAATAATTGCCAAAGCTACGTTTCCGTACTCTGCGGCAAATTTGGGAAGATTGTTCACTTCCCCCGGACCCTGCACATAACGGGAGGGACTGCCATAGGCTCTGGCCTCACTTGCTTTTCCTGCAGGCATAGTGCTTCTCCTTTCTTACTTTGCCCTTACAGCCTTGCGAACTGCATCGGCGATATAGGGGGCGGTCAACTGGAAACGCTCCATCAGATAATCCATTTCGCCCACCTCGCCAAAGGTATCGCGAATACCCACTTTTTCAAAGGGTACGGCAATACGGCTGTCTGCCAGAACTTCTGCCACTGCGCTGGCAAGCCCGCCAATCAGCTGATGGTTTTCTGCCGTAACGATGGCGCCGGTGGCCTGGGCGCAATCCCGGATGCAATCTGCATCAATGGGCTTTAAGGTGAACATATCCACCACGCGGAGGTCAATGCCTTCCTGCGCCAAGGTGTCTGCAGCTTTCAAAGCTTCTGCGACCAGCAGGCCGCAGGTGATAACGGTAGCGTCACTGCCGTCGCGGACAGTAACGGCCTTGCCGATGGTAAACTGAGAGCCTTCTTCGTAGATTTTTACGGTTGCTTTGCGGCAAAAACGCAGATACTGGACACCGTAGGTGTTGGATAGCTGATGAATCAAATCCTTCAGCATAACGCCGTCGGAGGGCTCCAGAATGGTTACGCCGGGCATAACCCGCATAATGCCCATATCCTCAAAGGGCATATGGGTACCGCCGTTGGAGGTGGCGGAAACACCGGCATCACCGCCGATGATTTTCACATTCAGCTTGGGATATGCAGCGCACATAAAAATCTGGTCGTATACCCGGCGGGTAGCGAATACCGAGAAGGTGTTAAAGAACGGAACCATACCCGCAGCGGACATACCGCCTGCCATAGAGCAGCCGTTGGCCTCCTGAATACCCACATTGATAGCCCGGTCGGGGAAGGTCTTGGCGAAGCTTTTCAAACCCATAGAGCTGCACAGGTCGCAGTTAATGGCAACAACCTTACTGTTTTCCTTTGCCACCTCGGTAAGCACCTCACCGTAAATGGCGCGCATTTCCCGGGAGTCCTTCTCGTGTTGTGAAAGAATCTTTACCATTTGAAATCACCTCCGGGATAAGTGCCTGCTTGCAGGCGCTGCTCAATCTGCGCAATGCTTTGTTCACCTTCGGTGTGACCGAAGGTTAAGTAGTGGTTAAAGGCTTCTGCCTCTGCAAGAGGCACACCCAGACCCTTGTAGGTATCCAGAATAATGCAGTGGGGCTTGCCGGGGCGCTGCTTGGCGCGGGCAATGGCCTCCCAAATGGCCTGCACATCGTAGCCCTTTACTGTTTCCACATCAAAGCCGAAGGCCTGGAATTTAGAAGCAAAATCCACAGGGTTGCAGATTTCCTGTACAGTGCCGTCCAACTGCTTCTTGTTCCAGTCCACAAAAACCATAAAATGGTCCAGATTATAGTGGCAGGCGGTTTGACAAGCCTCCCAAACCTGACCCTCGTTGCACTCGCCGTCACCTACAATACAGTAGGTCCAGTTGTCACGACCCTGCAGGCGGTTGGCATAGGCAATGCCCACCGCCGCGGAGATACCCTGACCCAAAGAGCCGGTACTCATATCCACACCGGGAACACGCAGCATATCTGCGTGGCTGGGCAGACTGGTGCCGCCCTTGTTCAGGGTCTTCAGCCAATCCATAGGGAAGAAGCCCTTTAATGCCAGGGTGGCATACAGAGCCGGGGCGCAGTGGCCCTTGGACAGGACAAACCAGTCACGGTCTTCCCATTTGGGGTTTTGGGGGTCAATTTTCATTACATCGCCGTAAAGCACGGCCAAAACATCCGCAATGGAGGCAGAGCCGCCGATGTGGCCGAAGCCTGCCTCAGCGATCTGCCGAATGGTCCAGATGCGGATATCCGCGCTAAAGCGCGTTAATTTTTCAAAATTCATAAGGCGCTCCTGTTTAAATACGCTCCACAGTGCCTTCCCAGGTGTCCATTGACTTCTTGCGGGAGGCTTCGTCGTACCAGTGCTTGGTAACGGTCTTGGCGCGGGTGTAGAAACGCACGCCGTCCAGACCCAGAACGTGCTGGTCACCGAAGAAGGAATCCTTGTTGCCGGAGAAGGGGAAGTAAGCAGAGGGAACGGGAATACCAACGTTGATACCCACCATACCGCCGTCGGTGAGCAGTTCAAACTGACGGGCATAGTAGCCGTTCTGGGTGAAGATAACAGAGCCGTTGGCGAAGGGGTTGGCATTCATAATTGCCAAACCTTCCTCAAAGGTCTTCACACGCTTGACAACGGTAACCGGTCCGAAAATTTCCCGGTCGCCGATGGACATTTCGGGGGTAACCTTATCGAAAATGGTGGGGCCTACAAAGAAGCCGTTCTCAAAGCCGGGAACTACGATGTCACGGCCGTCCAGCACCAGCTTTGCGCCTTCGTCAATACCCTTTTGAATCCAGTTGCATACAGATTCTTTGTGCTTGGCATTGACAACGGGTCCCAACTGGGTTTCGGGGTCATAGGCGCAGCCTACCTTCAGAGCCATTGCCTTTTCCTTCAGCAGGGCAACGAACTTGTCGGCGATGGATTCCTGCACCACGATAACGGGCAGAGCCATACAGCGCATACCGGCGCAGCCGTAGGTGGAGTTGATAATAGCGTTCACAGAGCTTTCCAAATCGCAGTCTTCCAGTACCAGCGCGTGGTTCTTTGCTTCGCACTGGGCCTGTACCCGCTTGCCGTGGGCAGCGGCCTTGGAGTAGACCTGCTTGCCGATGTCGGTGGAGCCAACAAAGGTAACTGCCTTTACCCGGGGGTCAGTGAGGAACAGCTCAGATTCTTTTCTGGAACAGGTAACCAGATTGACAACGCCTGCGGGGAAGCCGGCTTCCTCGTAGAACAGCTCCATAATACGCATAGAGGTCAGGGGGGTGTAGGAAGCGGCCTTCAGAACCACGGTGTTACCGGTGGCGATTGCCAAAGGCACCATCCAGCCCCAGGGAATCATAGCGGGGAAGTTAAAGGGTACGATGCCGGCAACAACGCCCAAAGGCATACGGTATGTAGCGGTATCAAAGCCGGTAGTAACCTGCAGGGATGCAGAACCCTGGCTCATAAAGGGTGTTGCGCAGGCAGCCTCGGTGGGCTCGATAGCCTTCAGAACATCACCCCGGGCTTCTGCCAGATTCTTACCCAGCTCCTTGGCGCACAGAACGGTCAGCTCGTCCAGATGCTTTACCAGAACGTCGCGCCACTTGAACATCATCTGGGTACGCTTACTCAAAGAGGTCTGGGACCATTCGGGGAATGCAGCGTGGGCTGCAGCAATGGCTTCTTCCACTTCGTCTACGGTACAGCAAGGCACTTCTGCGATCACTTCACCGGTGGAGGAGTCGGTGACTTCCATCCATTTGTCGGTTTTGGATTCCTTCCAAACACCGCCTACACAATACATTTTTCTCTCAACTGCCATTTGATATCATCCTTTCTGTGTTATGAAAACTAATTTTAATATTCGGAATTGAGTTCCGTTCTTTAATTATTATATATGACCAGCAGAGAGATGTCAACGGCAAAAAAAGGAAGGAAACACGATTTTTTAGCGTTTCCTTCCTTATACTATTATGTTGGGCAGCCCATACGGAAGGAAATCTCCGCAGAAAGGGCCTTGAGCGCCGGCAGAACAGTAGCTTGAATCACTTCGTCCGTCAGCCGGTCTACATTACCGAAGGCGCTGATGGCGGCAGCCACGGTGCCGGTGTAGTCGTACAGCGGCACAGATACGCAACGGTGACCGATTTCACACTCCTCGTTGTCCAGCGCATAGCCCTGCTGCTGAATTTTGGTCAGCTCCTGCATCAGAGCGCCCCGATCGGTGATGGTTTTGTCCGTCAGGCGGATCTGTCCGTTCTGGTCCAGAATCTGATTTACCCGGGCATTGGTCATAGCGCTGAGCAGAATCTTGCCGGAACCGGTAGAGTGCATAGGCGCATCCTTGCCAATGCGAAGCATAGTATCCACCGAGCTGTGGGGCGCGCTTACCAAATCCAGATAGAACAAAGTGCCGTCCCGTTCCACCGCCAGCAGAATGCCCAGATTGTGCTGGTTGGCAAAATCACTGAGCAGACTGCCTGCCATACTGCGAAGCACAAGGTTGCTTTCCAGGGAACTGCTGAGCCGGCAGATTTTCCAGGTCATCGCATAGTACCCTGTATGGTTGTCGTGATACACATATCCCTGGTTGCACATTGTCCGCAGATACCGCACCACCGTGGGCTGGGAGATGCGCAGATCATCAGCAATATCCTTCAGCCGCACGGGCAGCCGCCGGGCGGACATATACTCAATAATTTGCAGCAGCTTATCTGAGGAGAGATTTGCTTCTGTACCTTTCATTTGCGCCATTTGTGTGCCTCCTGCCATTTCTTTTCGTTTAGTATAGCATAAACACCAATTTTTTGCTATTACAATTTCATTAATTAAAAACATTTTTTGGTTTTGGTGAAAACTATTTTGGGTTGCTTGACACACAACAAAGGAATAAGATATACTTGTTTTGAATTCTAGAGGCTTTTCTCTGGAAATATTTCTAAAAGAGAGGAAGTTGATTATGCGATTTGGCACTGCGAAGAATATCATTACGCCTTACGCGCCTATGTATATTGCCTGCAATGGTACGTTTGACCGAAACTTCTCAAAAATACACGACGATGTGTATGTCCGTTGTCTGGTTCTGGACGACGGCAGCAATAAGGTTGTGTTAATGTCCTTTGATTTGCTGTTCCATGATCGACTGCTGAACGATGCCATTGCCGCTTATGCCAAAGAAATGCATGGTATCGATCCTGCTGCCGTTACCGTTTCCTATACCCATGCCCATCCTACCCCTGCCAGCAGGGGCTACAACCTAAACCATCACAATGATGCCTATGAGGTATTCTTGGAAGAACAGGCCAAAATCTGCCTGGACCGCGCCCTTTGTGCTATGGAGGAAGGCACCTTTGCATACGGCTGCTTTGATGCGGACTTTAACATCAGCCGCCGGGGAAACAGGGATGGGGTGTTTGACAATCTTCCGGACTTTGACTATCCCCGTGACCGGGAATTCTGGGTATTCTGCCTGAAGGATACGGAGGGTAACATCGGCGCGATTGTTACCAATTATGCCTGCCACCCGGTGTTTTGTCCTACCAATGAGGGGGTCTGCAGCGAATTCCCCGGTAGACTGTGTCAACTGCTGGACACCAAATACTATGGCTGTACTTCCTTGTTCTTCCAATCCGCTGCCGGCGATGTGCGACCCAGATCCACTGCAGATATGGAGGCGATGGAGAGGGGAGACTCGTGGCCCTGGAAGAAGAATACCTTTGCTGATGTGGCGAAAATGGCGCAGGATATGTGCGATGCGGTCAGCAGCTTTCTGGAAAATGGCGGTTGCAAAAAGGCCTGTCTATCCCTTGCAGCAGACGCCTTTACCATTCCGCTGCCTATGGACGGAAGACCCCTTTCCTACTTTGAAGAGCAAATGCGGAAAATGGAAAAGAGCGCAGACGGCCCCGACCGCACCCACGCATTTTATATTGCCCGGGGCGGTTATGACACGCTGGAAGATGTGCTGCAGCTCCATTGCCAGACAGTGCGATTGACAGATAAGCTGTATCTGGCTACTGTTGGCGGAGAGCCCTGCTTCGGTGTCAAGAACGCCGTTAAGAGAGCGTTTCCCGCAGATAAAGACGTTTGCTTTATTGGCTATACCGATGCCTGCGCTTATATTGTAGATGACCGGGTTTTGGCGGAGGGCGGCTATGAGCCCTCCTGTCACTTGGAATACTGCCTGAAGGGGCCGTTCCAACCGGGCTTGGATAACCGATATACAGAGGGCTTTTCTGCTTCGCGCAAGCGAATAGAAGGCTGAAGCGGTTTTGAATCAAAACACCGCAGTTGGTCATTGTGCACGAAGGAGGATTCTGCTTGCATTTTTTGACAAGATGCGTATAATTGCTTATGGAAGGAAGTGGCTTTTATGAAGGCTTTGTTTGAGCAGTTATTCGTGCTGTATCTGTTTATATTTTTGGGATGGCTGCTGGGTAAATTAAGGAAAGATACCGCAGAAAAAAGTAATTTACTCTCTTACCTGTTGGTGAATCTGTTTTTTCCCTGCAAGCAGTTTTTGAACTTTGCCAATCATTTCACTGTAAGTTATATCCGGCAAAATTACATAACCTTGTTTGTTTCCGCCGGAATCCTGCTGGCGCTGGTGCTGATGGGGAATTTTCTCCCGCGCCTGCTGACAAAGCACAGCTATGAACGGAAAGTTTACAAATACAATACCGCTATTTCCAACTATGCATACTTCGGCTATGTGCTTGTAGAGCAGGTCTTTGGTCCGGCCGCGATGAACAATATGATGGTGTTCTGCATTCCCATTTCCTTGTATTGCAACACCTTTGGTGTTTCTATGCTGATGGACAGAAAAGTATCGCTCAAATCCCTAAAAAGCACCATCACAATTTCTATTGTGTTGGGTATTGTTTGGGGGCTTTTGCAGTTGCCCATTCCCGGCGCGGTGCAAACTGTTATGAAAAATGCCAGCGGCTGCGTAGGCCCTGTCAGTATGGTGCTGGTTGGTATGGTGCTTTCTTCTTTTTCCGCAAAGGATTTGTGCCCCAATGGGAGCGTGGTCATTTTCTGTATGGTGCGGCTGCTGCTGGTGCCGCTGGTGGTATTCAGCATTTGCAAAGGGCTTGCCTGTGTGATGACCTTGCCGGAGGCGGTATATCCCTATGCCGTGATTATGGCGTGTATGCCTTGCGGGCTGAACCCTGTGGTATTCCCTAAATTGATTGGACAGGACTGTCGCCTGGGCGCAAAGCTGATTTTGCTCTCCAGCGTTCTGTCTTGCGCCACCATTCCATTGTGGCTTTGGATTATTGGATAAAAAACGCACTGGTATTGGTATAATTGGTGTTAGAAAGCATGAAAAATGCCGGCGTTTCATTCTGTCGTTGCACATATTGCAGATGATATTTTCTGAAAAAGATACAAGGAGAGGTTTTTATGAAATATGTATATGATTCCCAGGATATTCTGCGCTATTTTGAAACGTTGGTCAATACGCCCAGCCCTGTGGGATATTATGTTCAGATGAATCCGGTTATCAGCCGGTTGGCTGAAGAGCTTGGCTATGCTGTTTGCTATGACAACAAAAGCACCGCTTACATAGCAGTAGAGGGCGTTGACAATAGCAAGACGGTGTTGATAGGCGCCCATCTGGATACCCTTGGAATGGTTGTGCGCCGCATTGATGGCAATGGCGTGATTCGCGTGCGGCAGCTGGGCGGTATTAACTACAATAATGTTGAAGGCGAAACTGTTACCATTCACACCCGGGATGGAAGATCCTATACCGGTTTAATATGCTGCCAATCTCATTCCACCCATGTGTTTGAGGATGCGCGCACACTGGAACGCAATGAGAATACCATGATGGTACTTCTGGATGAACCGGTGGCTTCTAAGGCAGATGTCCAGGCGCTGGGTATCCGCAACGGAGATATCATCTCTGTGGATCCCCGATGTCAGATCACGCCCAATGGCTATCTCAAATCCCGTTTTATTGATGACAAGGCGGCTGTGGCCTGCTGTCTTACCGTTCTGAAATACATGAAAGCAGAGGGAGTTAAACCCAAGTATCGCACACTGTTTGCCTTTCCCTATTGTGAAGAGATTGGTCTTGGCGGTACCTATGTTCCTGCAGAAGTGACGGAGTATGTGGCTGTTGATATCGGTCTGATTGGCCCGGATTATGACGGAAATGAGCGCAAAGTGACGATCTGCGCCAAGGATGCTGCCACGCCCTATGATTATGAGCTAACCAACCATTTGATTGCTTTGGCTGAAAAGAACAATATCGATCATGCGGTGGACATTTTCTTTCGTTATGGCACGGATGCCAATGCTGCCTTAAAGGCAGGCAACAATCTGCGTGCTGCGGCTTTTGGTATGGCAGTTTACTGTAGCCACGGTATGGAACGCACCCATATAGACGGTCTTGTGGCGACCGCTGACCTGCTGCTTTCCTATCTGTTGCAGGCATAAAACCACAGCATTTGTGACATAAAAGAAAAGCAGGGGATTGCCCCTGCTTTTCTTTTATGCCACTGCGTCCAGCATGTTTTCGATAAAGATACCGTAGCCGGTGGTGGGGTCATTCACCAGCACATGGGTTACTGCGCCCACCAGTTTGCCATCTTGTATAATCGGCGAGCCGCTCACGCGGATGTCAAGTAGGGGACAAAAGAATTTTGTGTTTTTCTGCGATTTTTATGTGTATTTATAGATAAAAAGCAGGTTTTTACACACTTCAACCGCGATCCTTAAGTTGACATAGATGAATTGTCGAAAAATGGGATTTTTAATTTCTCTTTCTTTTTCGACAAATTCCGAACAATACCGGACCGTCAGTTATTTCTTCCTAAATAGATAAAGTCCCCGGTTGTCCGGGGACTTTGTTC
>JAZNDB010000195.1:0-3400 GCA_045587845.1 Faecousia sp. | reverse complement strand
TGATACTCATCCACCATAATCTCACGGAAGTTTTCACCAATTTCGGTGGCAATCGATGTGATTGCGCCGCGTTTTTTTCCAAAAAGTAGATCCAGTGTTTTGTGTTCCAGGTCGCTGAAATCCAGGATTCCCCTATTTTTCTTCAGCCGTTCATACTCTGCGGAAAACGCTCGAACAAGGGTAACAAGACCTCTGGCTGACGAAAGAGATGCATTCATATCCGCAATAATTTGTGCGCTTTCATCCACAAAACTGCGTAAACGCTTTGCCAGGCCTTCCTTGCAGGCATTTCTTACCGCTTTCATCTGTTCAGGAAGTTGTTGATCGCTGCATTTCTTGGAAAATGTCAATCTCCCATAGTCAATACCTTGATTGTGTACAATTTCATCCCACGTGTTGCAATCGTAGAGCCTCTGCAACTGCGCTACCAGCTCGCCGAACAGAGCAACGGGCTTTTCCATATTGTCAACCATTTCAGCTGCAGTGATGCATTTTTTAAGCGCATCTATCTGTAATGATAAGAAACTGTGTAAATCATCAATGAGATATCTGCCCCAAGGTGTTTGACCTGCATCTAAAGTTTCGGAATATTCTGCAATGCACCAACTCAGCCATTCTTCCGGATTCAAATGACATCTTGCGCTGTTATAAACCTTTAGAACAATTTCCGGAATTTGCCTGTCATCTCTGCCTAAGCCCTGCGTGTCGATAAAACTGCAAAAGTCAGGTTGTTCAAGGGCGGTATCATAGGCCGCATTGATTACATTTTCCAATGCCTTTTGCTGCAATTGCAAGCATTCACCTTCGTCACCAACCCGAAAATCCGCAGAAATATCCAACCGATATGCATACTGCCGCAGAACATCCGTACAAAAGCCGTGAACGGTTGAAATTTTTGCAAGATACAACCGTTGCATCTGACGTTGCAGATGCCTGTTAGGACCACTTTGGGAAATCAATTCTGAAAGCTTGGCTGCAATTTTGCTACGCAGTTCGCTAGCTGCAGCTTTCGTATAGGTAATAATCAGAAAATCATCAATATTGGCTGGCATAACCGGGTCAAGAATATAGCCCATCAGTCTATCTACCAAAACCTTCGTTTTGCCAGAACCGGCTGCAGCGGAGACAAGCAATTTGCCACCGCGGTTTTCTACCGCCTGTCGCTGCTCATATGTTAATGTTTCAGCCACCGTTGCTCATCTCCTTCTCAATTTCTTCCCAGAACTTCTGCGCAGTCATAGCAGCATAATCCCGTCTGTTCTCCACAGTTTCCTGGTGACAAATGGCGCCGTATGGACAGAATGCGCAAGCATTATGCCGTCCGCCTCTTGTATAAGGATTCGGTTCAACACAGCCGGATGCAATGTCGTCAACCATTTTTCCCAACAGGGTAAATATATAACCCTTTAGCAGTTTTAACTGCTGCCTGTCTGCCAGATCTCCGGAAATAGTGCCATCTTTCTTTTTTGTGTAGGACAGTCTCTTGGGCTTTTCGGAAGGCTCCATTGCTTGCAGTACAGTTTCATCAGCCAACAAAAGGCCTTTCCGTTTCCACAGCTTTTCTCTGGCTTCAACAGTAGCTTCGTCATCATTTTTTCCGTCCACAGGCAATATCGGCACTCTGGCAGGAAAATACTGCACACCCGCAGGAACGGGATTTTCACCCAGGAAGTCCGTATCCCGTTCCTCTAAAGCAAACAGATATAATAACATCTGCAAGCCAAGGCCATTATAAATATCACAATAGTCAAAGTCTTTCTTGCCGGTTTTATAATCTACAACCCGATAATAGATCTGTCCGTCGATATTACAGGTATCCACCCGATCCACAAAGCCACGCAAAAAAGCATTCATTGACTTTCCTGAAATCGGTATAGAATCAAACGCCATTTCAAACTGGGCCGGCGCAAACTCCGATTCACGCAATTCGTTCCAAAGCTCAGTAACCACCATTTCCAGTTCCTGCACATTTCTGCGGAACAGATAACGAACCCGTTGGGAATCAATTTGGCTAAATCTCTCAGTAATATATGCTTCAGAGTATTGATTGGCAATTTCCAAGCACTTCTCCAAGGAAACTTTGTGGAAGCCACCCAGTTGCATAATTTCCCGCGCTGTATCCTCCAATACCGCGTGTACATAAGTACCAAATTCAGCGGGGTCGACAGTAGCCTCTTTACGCTCTTTCAGCTTTAATCCGTATTTCAGGAAATAGGACATTCTGCAATCTGCCAGCTTATCAACTTGTGATGCAGACAGTTTTATGTTTGTATCATAAAGCTTTCTAACCGTTTCTGCAGACATTTCGCCTATGGTGTGGCTATTTATCTGCTGCAGCTGCATACAGGTTTCACGCACGCCCAGCGCATCCGCATCCAACGCCCGCTGATTGCGTAGTAAATAAGCGCTGACCTCCTCAGGATTCGGCGCAATTTTTGTGGGCTTTGCGTGAATTTCGCTACCGGCCATATCTTTAAGTCTACGATACAGGAAGGATGGTTGTCCATCATCGCAAAAAACAGATACAGATTCCTCAGCGCCGCAAAAAACAGCGTAAATTTCAGCGAATTCTGCCTGAAGACCCTCCATTGCGCCGCCTGTCAAGGGTACACCCATACACCGCAATTCATTCCGTTCTTGGTCGGTCAGAATACCGATTGAACCACTATACGCGGGGAAATTCCCCTCATTTGCGCCCAACACAAACAGGTGCTTCGGCATCTGGCAACGCATTGCGCTTATGGGTCCCACCATCACGGTGTCCAATACGGCAGGTATTGTACCCACATCATATTGACTTAAAAGCAATTTCAGAAGTTTTGTAAATGTATTTTTATCCCAGTATGTATCTCCTAAGGTGTCGGAAAGCTGCTGTAAGGCAAGCAGGAGAATCTCCCATAACTGGCTGAGTATTTGACCGCTTCGCAGATCACCGGATTTGGCCATTTCCTCTGCAAATTGCTCCAATTTCTTATCCAGCTGCAGCTCCTCTAAAAACGCATAAACACCCATAACCATCTGTGATAGCGTGTTAGCATTCTTTATAGCATCATTTAACCGAACCAACGGTGACAGCGCAATGCGTCTGGAATTATTCAGTGTTTCCAAGAGCGTTCTGTCACTGTTTGTCCACTTCTTGCCAAGGCCTTCAGGGTGATTCTCCCAATCGACAGTCCATCGATTACCGGTAATGTTCCACACAATGGCATAGTTTTCCAGCATATCGCAGTGAGAGATTGGTAACGGTGACAACGCAGATTTTAAATAGCGAAGTACATCTCCCTGTTCAAAGCCGCCAACTACCGCATCAATCGCTGTTAGCACAGTAGAAATTACTGATTTGTCCAAAATATTCTCTGTACCGGACTGATAAGCCGGTATGCCATATCTGGATAACACC
>JAZNDB010000194.1:0-3419 GCA_045587845.1 Faecousia sp. | reverse complement strand
GGAGGCCATCTGGGAAGCATTAATTTTAATGCTTTGGAACAGAATGCGGGCTGCGTTCGTTAATTCCCGGCCGGAGCATCGAACATCCCATCGGTCGTTGTTGCACACAATGGGATAATCATCGATCGACTTGTTGAGCTGTGATTCTATATACTGACGCCGCTCATGGATCAGCGCGGCGACCTTATCCGGCACCGGGATAATGCGGTCCGCATTCCTGGTTTTTCCGCCCAGCTTGCCTGCGCTGGTGTCATAGCCGGTGGTTTTGTAGATCCATATTACCGGACAGTCAGGATGGGTTTGCATTGGCTTGATATCACCGTAATCCACTGCGCAGGCTTCCGCATTGCGCAGCCCCAGCGAATACATTAAAAGCAAGCCCATATTCTGACCAGATTGCAGAGGATCAGAAAGGAGTGTTTTGGCAACCGCCTGCTCTTGCGGAATGGTCAGGGATTTGCTGAGCAACGCCTGACTTGCCTTTATTTCCTCGCTTTGGGTAGTAACTTCGGGGTTTAGGCTGCTCTCCCAAAGAACATTATCGCACTCGCCGTGCCTTGCCGCAATCTCCACAACATAGTATATCAAGCGGCGAAAATCCTGCAGGGTACTCCCCTTATAGGGCAGGTATTGCTTGCCCTTGGTATCCTGCCCCCGTTTGATTAGAGTCTGGATTACTGCGTCGTAATCCTCTTGGGTGTAGGCGCTGATAGGAGTCTCGTCGTGGTTGGGAAGAAGCGGAATGATCTGATTGCAATAACGCAGGTAATTGCTTCTTTGGGTGGAGTCGGCCTTCCAGTGTTCCTCGAAATCCTCGGAGTAATCGTGGTATATGCCGTAAAAGGTATGCTCTTCATCTACGAAGCATTTCCACTCTTTCATAGCAGGTCCTCCTCCTTTCCGGTGGCATCATACACGGCAATGCTGCCGGTTACGCCGTGGGCACATTCGACGGTGATATCAATGTGGCTTCCACGCACTTCCTGAGGCGCAGACAGGGTGATGGAGACCGCATTATACCGGTTCTTCTTGCGGTTGGAATCAACGATTGTATTGCGGGTGAAGGCGGATATTTCGGATATGCTTTGTGAAGTGTTTTGCGCGTCAGGTTCGTGCATATGCGTCCACCGCTTAAGCTTTTGCACCATCCCATACTGAACCAAATCGTTCGTATAGTCGCAGTAATGCTGAGAGAATGTATCCGGAGCCTTGTTGCCCACAACATAGGATAGCTCGCCTCGGTTAAAGGAACAGGTGTGGTTTGCACGGTGCTTGAAATTGCTGTAGAAAATATCACCCTGATACTTGTTCATATCTACAACCAGTGCTTCACCGTCACCGGGCAGGACCAGCTCCTGAGTGGGAATGTTTGCTTTTTTAATCAGAGCGCGGCAAACCCGAATGGCAACATCGTACTTGCAGAACGATGGCTTGGAAAGCGCTGCCACGGTCTTTTTATTATCTGGCATAATGATCGGCAAATGCCGCAGCTCTGCTTCTGTAAAGCCATGCATAGCCTGCAGGTAGGTTTTTCGGCTGTTCAGCATATCTGCCAATAGCGGGGCTACCGGTACTTTTCTGCAGGCATTGCCTTCTGAATGGTAGATCACTGCACCTTCATCCGATAGGAACTTGTATACCAAAAGGCGGTATGCCTTCAAGCCGGGAATGGTCTCAAAATCATCCCAGGTTAGCGCACAGGCTTCCCGGGTACTCATTCCAGTAAACAAATGGATCGGACCGAGAAGTAAAGTGCCGTCTGCCTCATACCGCAGAGCCTTTCTTGGACCAAACGGCATATCGCTCTCTTCACGAACATAGGCAAGGATGCGGGTTTCTTCTTCGAAGGTAAGGGTTTTCTTTGTGAGCATATTTCGAAGATTGCGCAGTTCTTTGGATGCCCGGTTGCTGATTTCCGGCAGAAGCGCAGGGATGGGATTTGCGTTGATAAAACCGCTTTCCTCCGCAGCCCTCATAATAATATTTAACTGCTGCCAATACTTAACAACGGCAATGCTGTCTTCTGGGATGACTGCCTGCATTGCGTTGCGGTAATCTTCATCGCTGGCATCCGATGGACAAAGTGCAGACAGTGCATTTTCTCCCAAACAGAACAGGACGTTCCGGGCAATTTCGTCACGGTAGTCCCGTCGTGCCAGCAAGCGACTGCGGCAGCAAAACCAAATCGTCTTGAGAGAGCAATGGTCGATGTGCTCGTTGTAATAATCCAGCACATCCCCTACGATGTAGGGGTAAATGGAATCAATAAAGGGAACGCTCTCCAGCTTGCCGATCACGGATTCCCGATCCTTACAGCGCAGGCCTTTTTGTGTTGCAGGAGAATTCCAGACTTGCCCATCGTTCGTGTTTTCAGGGGATGTTCTTCCTCTGTAGTAAGTCTCGCCAACATAAACATCGTGCTTGTCCCGGTGAACGGTATAGAACAATGAGATCTCATTTGAGAACTGGTAGACAGATGGACGCTTACGGCGTTTGATGGAGTTTGGGTCAATTTTTGCTTTTTCAAATGCTTCCCGAAGCTTAACGAGAGTCGTTGGCTTTTTCAGCTGTTGCTGAGATACCTGGATATACTCTTTTTTAACAATAAGGTTGGAGGTGCTTTCATCACACTGGGTAAAGAAAACAGGGATTGGCGCATTGGGATCAGCGTTACACTCGGCGAACAAAAGCATTTTCTTTCCCGGTTTGGTGACTGTAGCACTGGGTGCAATTGCAATGATTTTGCTGGGGAGGAAACAGTGATCCCATAAGACCACGCAAACATTGTCCTCAGGCGCAGATATAAAGGTCTGGGGAAGCAGTGCTATAAAGTTAGCATTATCCTTCCCGGCGGAAAGCGTTGTGCCAATACTGAATTCTTCCGATGTGAACGGCGATACAATTGCAATCAGGTCAAACCTTTTTGTGTAGCCTGCAAGGTCAGAAAAAATGCAGAACTGAAGGTCCTTAAATTCCATTCGATAGGCAGCGGCTACATATATGTTCGATACGGCAACGCAGCATTTACATACGTACTTTTTTGCTTTTTGAGACCACGCAAGGAGAAAGTCGGGACCCGGATTCACAATCAGGATCTGAGATGCTTTCCGGGCTAATACTTCAAACTGCTGCATGAAAAAGGAGCATTCGAATTTGCCATCGTAATTGTTTCTGACTTTAAGATCCGGTCTCCGCCCAAAGAGTGCTGGGAAGGGGTAGAGTGCGGCGCGGATAACATCACTGGGTCTTTCGTTCCGGATATCTTCAACCATATTAAAGGTCGATTCGGCAATGCTGATGCCCTCCGCAGTATTGCCCTTTCCTTTTATCGCTTGTTGAAACTCTACCCAGGGATTAAATGCATCCTCAATCTGTGTGCGATGCTTGTTGTACTGGCAATAGTTTGCAACAAGCTGCAG
>JAZNDB010000193.1:0-6128 GCA_045587845.1 Faecousia sp. | reverse complement strand
GGCAAAGATTGCCAAGGCCAGTGGCTCCAAACCCTTTTCCTTTGCTACCGTTGCCCGTGTGCGGCGTTTTTGCTTATATGGGCGGTACAGATCTTCCACTTCCGCCAAGGTTTTTGCTGATAAAATTGCTTCCTGCAGTTCCTCGGTCAGTTTTTCCTGCCCATCAATGGATTTAATAACCTCCTCCTTACGCTCCTGTAAATTCCGTAAATAATTTAAGCGGGTTTCCAAGGCGCGCAGGGTGGTGTCATCCATACTGCCGTGCAATTCTTTTCTGTATCGGGCAATAAAAGGAATGGTATTGCCCTCATCCAGCAGGTTTACCACATTTTGTACGTATTCGGTTTTTTGCTTTAGCTCTAACGCTAAGGCCTCCACTATCTGTTCCATAAAATTCTCCTTTTTGAGATAGGAAAATTGTAACATAGATTCCTCTGTTTTTCAATCATACTTAGGCGCTAAAAATATTATTTCTGCGGTTTCTTACTTGCACTGTTTGTAATATGGTGCTATAATGATACGAAGTAATTGTTATTTGGAGGAATCTTCTATGTATATGCCTATTCTTGCAACTGGCCTTACTTTGGCGCAAAGCCATCAATTTATGCGGTCAGCATTGATTCTTCTGTTTGCTATTTTCGGCATTTTAGTAGCAGGATGTGTTGCCTTTGTTATTGGCAGCAAACGTATGGGTTCTCACAAAAACGCCCATTATGCCCAAAAAGTCATTTTCCCATTGATGTACATTACCGCAGCATTTGTGCTTGTATGCGCAATTGCTTGCACAGTGCGTTACAAAGCTGTTGGCGAACAGTTAATGAGCGCAGAAGGTAGCACATCCTCCACATCCCAAGATACAACCAACACAGAAAGTACCTCCGGCAGCACAACGCAGGAAACCACGGAAGACACCACACCTATTCCCGAGCCCACCTTCACTCCCCTGCACTCTGATAACAGTAATCCCGAAAATTGGGATATCAATTGGGAAATCATCTCCAACGGCGCAATTATCAACACCTACAAGCGTGATGAAGCCATTTCCTTTGGCAAGCCGGAGGACTACTTCGAATTGCCGGGTATCGCAACATTCCGGGGAAATAATTTCCGTAACAGCGCATCCTACGGTACTGCAGATGTAACCTTACAGGAATTGCAGAAAAAGTGGGAACGAAACAATGTGGGTTCTTTAAATGGATGGCCCGGCTGCGGTTGGACCGGTCAGCCCCTTATGGTAAAGTGGGATGCAGAAACCAAGGAAATTATGAATCTGTTCCCCGAGAAGAAAGCAAAAGAAAATCTTGTTGAGGTTATTTACGCAACCCTGGACGGAAACATCTATTTTTATGATTTAGATGACGGTTCTTTTACCCGTAATCCTGTCAATGTGGGTATGAACTTCAAAGGCGCCGGCGCTCTGGACCCGAGAGGTTATCCCATTATGTATGTAGGCTCCGGGGACACAATCGGTAACAAGGTTCCCAGAATATACATCATCAGCCTGATTGACGGCAGCATTCTCTATGAGCGTAGCGGCAGTGATGCCTTCAGTCAACGCAGTTGGACGGCATTTGATTCCAGTCCTCTTGTTGACAAGCAAACTGATACCCTGATTTGGCCCGGTGAAAACGGTATCCTCTATACCATCAAGCTGAACACAGCTTACGACAAGACCGCCGGCACCATTACAGTAGCTCCTGAAGAGATTGTAAAAACCCGCTATTCAACTGATCGCTCTAACAATAACACCTACTGGGTTGGTTATGAGCCAAGCGCGGTAATTGTTGATCGTTACCTATACATTTCAGAAAATGGCGGTATGTTCTTCTGCATCGATTTGGATTCAATGTCCCTTGTTTGGGCGCAGGACACCCGTGATGATTCCAACTCCACCCCCGTCTTCGAGTGGAACGGTCTGGACGGCGGTTATATCTACACTGCCCCCTCCCTGCACTGGACTGCCAACGACGGCAAAGGTTATATCAGCATTTACAAGCTGGATGCAAAAACCGGTGAGATTGTTTGGGAACAGAAATTTGACTGCTATACTGTCAGCGGCGTATCCGGTGGCGTGCAATCCTCCCCGTTGTTGGGCAAACCCGGCACAGAACTTGATGGCTTGATTGTATACACTGTTGCCAGAACTCCCAACGAATGGAACGGCGAACTGGTAGCATTAAGTACTGAGACCGGTGAGATTGTTTGGAAGAAGTCTATGAGCCACTATGCCTGGAGTTCTCCTGTTGCAGTATATGACGATGCCGGAAAGGCTTATATCATTGTTGGTGACTCCGCCGGTGTTATGAAAATGTATGACAGTAAGAGCAACGAGCTCTCCACCGTTTCCCTTGGCACAAATATTGAAGCCTCCCCTGCCGTATTTGAAAGCACATTGGTTGTTGGTACACGAGGCGGTGTGGTTTACGGAATTGAAATCAAATAAACGCAAAAGGGTGTGCAAAGTTGCACACCCTTTTAAATTTCAAATTGACATTGCTCCTTTATTCTTTTATAATAAAAGAAAAAGGAGTGTAAACCTATGGAAAAGAAAATCATTACAATCAGCCGTGAATTTGGAAGCGGTGGCCGCACTATCGGTCATCAGGTGGCAGAGGCTCTGGGCATTCCCTTTTACGACAAAGAACTGGTTGAACAGGTTTCCTTGGAATCCGGATTTGCTCCCAAATTTGTTGAGGAACACGGTGAGCATTCCCCTGGTAAGAGTATTCTCTCTTACGCCTTTGCCTCTCATAGTGTTCCCGGTATGATGAGTGGTCTTTCCACTGCAGATTTCCTGTGGAGCATTCAGTGTAATGTTATTCTGCAGTTAGCAGAGCAGGGCCCCTGTGTAATCGTAGGCAGAAATGCAGACTACATTCTTAAGGACCGCCCTGATGTGCTTCACGCTTTCATCTATGCAGATAAGGAATTCCGCGCGGAACGTATTGTCCGGCTTTACGGTGAATCTGAGAAATCCCCCCAGACCCGTCTGAACGAAAAGGACAGACGGAGAAAGGCAAATTATCAGCATTATACCGGCAGAAACTGGGGTGAAGCGCAGAACTACGACATCAGCCTTAGCACCAGCGTTCTCGGTATTGAAAAATGTACGGAGATTTTGGTCTCTCTTATGCGTGGCGAATAAATGTCAACACCGGTGTGTTACTTAACACACCGGTGTTTTCTATGACATTTCATTACTCCGTAATGGTAATCGGTACACCGTTAACCTCCACGTTTTCATCGGCGCAAATGAGAATATACTTTACCCCGTCAATGATCCGCGTTTCAATTAAATCAGCACGTTCCGGTGATACTTGAATCGAAACGTCAGCCGTCTTCACTTCAAACCGTCTGTGATTGATAATATTCTTTGGGTGCAGTTGGGCCTCAAAGCCAAAGGTTTCGTCGTATGCCACAGAAAATTTTGCAATACCCTTTTCGGGAACGCCGCACTCTGCCAGCGCCGTTTTTACCTGCTCTTTTGAGATAAGCAGTGGCTCTGCTACCCGGCTTTCCTTATGCATTTCAATACTTTGGCAAATTTGTTCGTGGACAGTTTGCACCACATCCAGACTGCAGGACTCCTGCAAGGAAGTTCCCAACAAAGCCTCAAAGGACTTTCTCTGTTCCTCTGCTGGCTTTGGAACGTTAACGCGAAACAGAGCCTCTACCAGTTCCTCGTGGCTTTTCTTCGCGCTGTGGGTATAGAACAGCGCATTGTAAATATTGGTTGATCGATTATCAAAGGCAGGAAATAAGAATCCTACTTCAGGCGCAGAGGGAACCTGCGCAATTCCACCGTCCTGGAATTCTTTCTCCTCCGCAACGTAACGCAAATTTGCTTTCGTCTGCTTCACAGGACAAACAGCGCACAGCAGATACGTATACGTCTCATTAGAGGCATCAGCTTGTGTCTGGTCATCTGCGCTCTTAAAGGGCACATCATAGTGATCACACCCCAGCAGAATCAAGAAGCCATCGTCAAAATTGACGGATTGAATAATTTTTGCATACAGTTCTCCGCGCAGATTCTCGTCCTTTAGTTGGGATTCCCGCAAATCCATAAGTAATTTATGCTCTGGACTATTGGCTACCTGAGCGGTTTGAAAAGTAATGTCAATCAGGTTCTTTCCAATTGATCCGGTCAGGCTGCGTTTCAGTAATCCAAAGTACTTTTCAGCTTCATTTTCCGGCATAATACCTGTGCTTTTCTTGAATTCTGAAACAATTTCCTTCTGTCCATTCACATAACAGCCGTAAATAGACGTCATATTACTGCGATCACGACGCACACGGCGCCGAATCTCGCCAATTTCTTTTTCGTTCATATATGCTTCCCTTTCGTAGGTTGTGCCGGTGCAATGCACCGAGACAAATTTTACTTATCCCAAAGGCAGTTCCAATTTTGTACGAAGTACTCAACACCGGAATAAACGGTTGTCACAACAATCACTGCATTGACTATCGTTGCCAATATACCCACTGTGGGGAGGGCCATCAGCGCGCAAAGGCCAATCATTGTGCTTGCCGTCTTAATCTTACCGCTCCATCCGGCGGCAATTACTTTACCCTTGCCAACTGCAACCAGCCGCAGGCCGGTAACTGCAAATTCCCGGGTCAGTACAATCATCAGCGCCCAGGCAGGCATAATACCCCACTGGCAGAACACCGTCATAGCCGCGATCGTCAGTAATTTATCCGCCAGCGGATCCAGAAATTTGCCGAAATCGCTAACCTGATTATATTTCCGCGCTATCTGCCCATCTACATAGTCTGTTAAACTGGCAATCACGAACACTGCAAATGACAACCACATCCATAAACCGGATTCGCCGCCACTTAAATACATCAGTGCCATATAAGCAGGGATAAATGCCACACGAATCAACGTGATTTTGCTTGCTAATGTCATTTTTCTTCCTCCACTACAAATCCTGACAATTCTCCATCTACCACACCGTCAATACAAACCTGCACAAAACTTCCCTCCACAAGGGGTTCTTGGGCAGCAAGCCACACACGGCTGTCAATTTCAGGAGAGTCGGCATAGGTACGTCCGTAATACTGTTCCAAATCCTCGTCATAGCCATCTACCAGGACGTCCAGAATTTTACCTTGCATAGATGCGTTGTACGCATCCATAATACGAGACTGTATCGCTTCCACCTGTTGCGCTCTTTGTTGCGCAATTTCAGAATCCACAAATTCCATTTCCGCTGCAGGCGTTCCTTCCTCGGGAGAGAAGGGAAATGCGCCTACACGCTCAAGGCGTTGCTCTTTCAGAAATTCGCAGAGCTCTTCAAACTCTTCCTCCTCTTCGCCGGGAAGTCCGGTAATTACACTGGTACGAATCACTAAATCCGGAATCCGGGAACGCAGTTTTGCAAACAGTTCCTCTAATTGCTCTTTATCGCTGCGGCGATTCATCAGCTTCAGAATTTTGCTGTTGCAATGCTGAATGGGGATATCTAAGTATTTCACAATTTTCGGTTCGCTTGCCATTACCGAAATCAATTCATCGTCAATTTCATCCGGATAGGTATAGTGGACACGAATCCACTTGATTCCATCGATTCTACAAAGTTCCCGCAGAAGTGTAGGCAAAAGACGCTTATGTTCGGCAAAATCAGTGCCATACCGGCTGGTATCCTGGGCAACAACCAACAGTTCTTTCACCCCGTTGGCTGCCAAAACACGAGCCTCATACAAAATGTCGTCCATTTGTCTGCTGCGGAATTTTCCCCGCAGATAGGGAATAATGCAATAGGCGCAACGGTTGTCGCAGCCTTCTGCAATTTTAATATATGCATAATGCTCCGGGGTGGTAAGAATGCGACCACACTCCTGTTCCGGTGTGTCGATGGAAGCAAATTCCTGCACTGTATCACCCTGTAAGAGTTTCTCAACAACAGCAACAACATCGGCATAACTACCGGTTCCAAGGACACCGTCAACCTCCGGCATTTCCTGCATAATTTCCTGTTGATAGCGCTGAGACAGGCAGCCTGTCACCAAAATTTTACCCACCAAACCCTGCTCTTTTAGCTGCGCGGTTTGCAAAATATGGTCGATCGCCTCTGCCTTGGCAGAATCGATAAAACCGCAGGTGTGGATTACCACCACGT